>JAYTBY010000410.1:0-1659 GCA_043736755.1 Planctomycetota bacterium
AAGATGAGCGGTCGCTACGAGAACGGCAAGCGAGTTGGGGACCTGCCATGACCGGGTGCGATGACGTCAGTTCACGTTCCGCTCGCGCCCGCGCCAGAACGGTTCGCGCAGCTCGGCCTTCTTCAGCTTGCCGCTCGGAGTTCGCGGCAACGAGTCGACGAACTCGAACACCTTCGGCAACTTGAACTCAGCCAGGTCGCGGCGGGCGTGCACGAGCAGTTCGCGCGGTGTGGCCGTCTGGCCGGGACGCAGCACGACGAACGCACGCACGAGCTCGCCCCAACGCTCGTCGGGCACGCCGATCACCGCGGCTTCGAGCACGGCCGGGTGCGCGCACAGCACGCTCTCGATCTCGGCCGGATAGATGTTCTCGCCCGCGTAGATGATCATGTCCTTCACGCGATCGTGGATGAACAGGTAGCCGTCCTCGTCGAGGTAGCCCGCGTCGCCGGTGTGGATCCAGCCGTCGACGAGCGTCGACGCCGTCGCTTCGGGACGCTTCCAATAGCCGACCATGTTCGCGGGAGAGAGGATGCAGATCTCGCCCACGGTTCCCGGCGGGACTTCGCGGCCGACCGCGTCGATGCAGCGAAGTGTGACGCCGGGATAGGGTCGACCCGCGGCTCGCAACCGATCGGAGACGCCCGATCGGTGGTCCGCCGGCCGCAAGCACACGGCCGTGTTCCCGGTCTCGGTCAGGCCGTAGATCTGCGCGAAATCGCGGCCAAAAACGGCCATCGCGCGTTCGAGCAGGACGCGTGGGATCGGTGAACCGCCGTACACGACATGGCCGAGCGACGAGAAGTCCGTCTGCGCGGCGCGCGGCTCGAGCAGCGCGACTTGGATCATCGCCGGGACCATGCAGACCTTGGTGACGCGCTGAGCCTCGATGTGCGCGAGCAATTCGTGTCCGACGAACGACTCCATGACGACGGTGCACGCACCGGACGCGAGGCCCGTCATCGCCCACCACAAACCGCCGATGTGGAACGCGGGGATGTTCGAGAGGCTCACGTCGCGCTCGTTCCAGCCGATCCACGGATCGTTCGCGGACTTCAAGGCCGCACGCACCGCGAAGAAGCTGCGATGCGCGAGCTGCACCCCTTTCGGTCGTCCCGTCGTGCCGCTCGTGTACATCTGCACGACGACGTCCTCGGGCGAGACGGGCAGTGCGGGGTCACGCGCTGGTGCGTTCGCGCTCCACGACGCGAGGCTTTGGCCCAAGGCGTGTTCGCCGTCGACGATCAAGATCTTGATCGAGTGCTTGAGGCTCGCGACGAGCGGCGCGATGCGGTCCGCGAACTCGCGGCCAACGCAGAGGAGTTCGGCCTCGCTGTCCTCGAGCAAGAACGCGATCTCGCTCGGGGCGAGGCGCCAATTGATCCCGAGCAGGACGACGCGCGCTTTCGCGCAGGCCAGGACGAACTCGAACGATCGGTCGGAGTCCTTGGCGAGCCACGCCACGCGCGCGCCGGGTTCGAGACCTTCGCAGAGCAAGGCCTGCGCCCAACGATTCGTGTCGACGTCGAGCTCGGCATAGGTCGTCCGCCGCCGACTTGCGGCGCTCGTGCCCAGGCCACGCGCGCACCTGCTCACCTACCACGGCGTGCTCGCGCCCGCGGCGCAGTGGCGGGATCGCATCGTGCCCGGCCCGCGCGC
>JAYTBY010000411.1:0-3733 GCA_043736755.1 Planctomycetota bacterium
CCCCCCCGTACGTCGATGACATCCGATCAAAACGCCGGCAGCGAACGCCCGGCCCAGCGACTCTCGATCACGCAGATGCTCTCCGTGATGCGCGTGGAGTTCCATCGCGCGCGGACACAACGCTACCCGCTGTGTGCGCTGATGATCGCCGTCGACGGCCTGGACGCGCTAGCGACGCGCGACGGGTGGCAGGCGAAGACCTCGGAGATGCAGTCGGCGTACGACCTCCTGAAGCGCGTCGCTCGCGAGCACGGCTTCATCGGGATGGCGATCCAATCCGGCGACCGGATCATGGCCGTGTTCCCGAATACGAAGCCGGATCGCATGAGCAACCTCGGGAACCTCCTCGTCGAGGCCGGGCGCGCGCGCGGCGCGACGTCGGCGACGGGTTCGGCTCTCCTGCTTTCGCTGGGTGCCTCGCACAACCTGCTCGCGGAAACCAACTCGTCGTTCGAAGGGCTCGTCGAGAGTGCGGGTCGTGCGCTCCACTTGGCCACGCAATCGGGCGGCGGCCGCTACGTCATGTGGCGCGAGGCCGAGAGCGAGATCGAAGCGCTGCGCAATGACCTCGCGGCCGCGACGCGCACGTTCCGCGAGGAACAGCAGACGCTCGAGGACGAGGCCGGTGATGCCGGCGGACTACAGCGCGCTGAGCTCGTCGACAAGATCCAGAAGATCTTCGGCACCGTCGTGCGCACGCCCGAGATCGAAGCGCTCGAATCGAAGATCGTCGAGTTGGCAGTAGCCGAGCTCTACGAGGAACGCCGCAAGGCTGTAGCAGCCCAGATGGCCGAGCACCGGCGTCAAGTCGACGTGCTCGAGCGCCGCATCGCGAAGCTGACGAGTGTCATCGGTGTGACCGAGGACGAACTCGCGCGCGTGATGGCGATGAAGATGGTCGACCCCGGTGTGGCGTCGCTCTTCAAGACCGTGCAAGGCCTGCGCGGGGACGACCCACAGCAGCAGGCCAAGAAGGCGATGATGTCGACGATCTTCGAACAGAACCTCGCCTTCCAGAAGCAACCGATCGCGCAGGCCGCTGCAGCGGCGTGATCGCACACGCGGCGCGAGTAGCGCCGCCAGCAAAGTTGACGCGGCAGAGGGATCCCACTAACCACCCCGGAGAGAACGATGAGCAAGAATCAGACGACAGGCGCCAGCGAGACGACGAGCGGTAACACCGCCACCAAATCCACGGAAAGCAACGCCCCGACGAACAAAGAGGGCGGCGTGCTGTACCTCGGCGTCGACCTCGGAACGTCGCGCACGTCGATCGCGGCCAGCAACGGCCAGCGCGTGACGATCAGCTCGCACGTCGGTTATCCGAAGGACGTCGTCGCACGCAAGTTGCTCGGCAAGGACATCCTGTTCGGTGACGAAGCGCTGCAGCACCGCCTGTCGTGCCGCTTCTACCGCCCGCTCGCCTCGGGCGTGCTCAAGGCGACGAGCAACACGCAGACGAACGACGTCGAAGGCAACATGAAGGCCGCCGCGGACCTGATCCGCGAGATCATCCGCCTCGCGAAGCCGCGCAGTGACGAACTCGTGTACGCCGTCATCGGCGTCCCGGCCGAAGCCGCGATCCACCACAAGGACGCGATCATCAAGGCCGCGCGCGAATCCGTGGACAGTGTGATGCTGTGCTCAGAGCCGTTCTCGGTCGCATACGGTCTCGACATGCTCGACGACGTGCTCGTCATCGACATCGGCGCCGGTACGACGGACCTCTGCCGGATGCACGGCACGATGCCGGAGGAAGCTGACCAG
Organism: Planctomycetota bacterium; assembly: GCA_043736755.1. Taxonomy (GTDB): domain Bacteria; phylum Planctomycetota; class UBA1135; order UBA1135; genus JAEUHZ01. The sequence goes on from JAYTBY010000411.1 coordinate 1,768, forward strand.
CTCACGAACACGTACGCCGGTGACTTCGTCGACAACCGCCTCGCGGAGGCGATCCAGAAGCGCTATCCGCAAGCGCAGTTCACGACGCAGATGATCAAGGAGATCAAGGAGAAGCACTCCAACATCTCCGACAACATGCCCGCGGTGTTCGTCGATCTGCCGGTCAACGGCAAGCCGACGTCCTTCGACGTCACGGACGAAATCCGCACGGCCTGCCGCTCGATCGTGCCGCACATGGTCGACGGTCTCGCCAAGTTGATCGGGACGTTCGACCCTGAGTTCCAGCAGCGCCTGAAGAACCGCGTCCTGCTCGCCGGTGGCGGCAGCATGATCAAGGGTCTCGACACCGCGATCGAGAACGAGATGAAGGAGCGTCTCGGCGCCGGCAAAGTCTTCCGCATCGAGGAGCCGGTCTACGGTGGCTCCAACGGCGCGCTCAAGATCGCGCACGACATGCCCGCTGAGTACTGGGAAAAGCTGAAGTGATCGCACCGCGCCGCCTCGTGCGGTGCGGTCCGAAGAACGCCTGAGCCGGTCCTGCCCTCACGGGGTGGGGGCCGGCTCGGTGCGTTTCGGGGGCGCAGACCGTCGCGCGGCGGATCCGCTACGGCTCCACGCGGCTCCGGACCGATAGACGTCGGGCGTACGATCTCTCTCGGGATCGGTCCCTGTATCGACGAAGAGCGAGCGCCAGATGGCCGACACCCGAACTGAAGAACTCCGTGACCCGCTCGGCAACCCGAACGGATCGAACCCCCAGGCCGGGGCTCTCGGCGAACTCGGTGGACCGGTGAGGAACCGTCCTGCCGCAGGCGCTCGAGAAGCCGACTCCGTGCCCAGCGCGGATGCGCGCTGGCGACCCGGACCGGGTGCTACGGACTTCTTGGGCCTCGAGCCCGACTTGCAGCATGGCGAGGAGTCGTCCACAGGTGGTCCAACCGAGTCGTGGCTCTTCGGAGCCGCGCAGGCCGACGCAGACTTCGCTCCCACGGCCGTTTCGACGGCGACTCCCCCGACGCGCACGTCGACTGCGCAGCAAGCGACGCCTGCGGCCACGGAATCCTCGCCGAGTGAATTCGACGCACCGTTCGATGCGCGGTTCGATGATCTCGCAACCGAGGTCGAGCCCGTTGTGCCGCCCGCCCGCAAGCCGATGAGCAGGTCGTTGCGCGGCCTGGCTTTCGCGGCGGCCTTCCTCGTGCTCAGCGCTGGTGGCTACTTGGTCTGGCAACGGTTCGGCCCGAAGATCGATCCGCGGCAGGAGGTCGCGAACGTCGCGCCGGAGCCTACCGCCCCGCGTCCCGCCAAACCGACTCCGGACGCGCCTGTCGCCGTGCAACCGGTCGCTCCCGCACCGGCGCTGTCGCCGACGCAGCCGACGACCGAAACAGCGAACTCGAACCCGGACCCGCTCCTCGCGGCGATCGTGCCCGATGTCGAGGAGATTGCATTCGAGAGCAACGCGACCCCAGCCCCGGCGGAGAACGCGACTTCCGCGTCGACTCCGGCCCCCGTCGAGCCTGTATCTGCGGTACCCGAACCCGCCCCGTTGGCTCGCAGCACGGCGCCGACCAAGGTCGCTGAACTCCCACTCGGTCAACCCGGACCCGGCGGCGGTCGTCGCGCGACGGCTGCGGATTGGGCTGGAATGTGGCTCGAAACGACGATCCCGACGGAAGCGATCCGCGGACCCACGCGCGTCCGGACGCTTCACGTCGGTCTGGTTCGAGCGGAACTCCGGAACCGCGAGTTCATCGAGGGTGCGCTGTACGCCGTCGGCGAGTCGCGCATCTGGCTCGACGTCGCACTCGGGCGCCTGTCGCTCGATGCGGACGAGGTGCGCGAGCTGGTCCAGATCGTCGGCCAGCAAGGCCAGCCCATCGCCATCGGCGTGCAGGCGCTGGCAGGCCTGCCGCGCGTGGAAGTCCTGCTGCCTGGTGGAACGATGACCGGGCGCGTCCTCGGC
>JAYTBY010000412.1:0-8214 GCA_043736755.1 Planctomycetota bacterium
GCGACCACATCCACTCGTCCGCGGGCCCGAGACGTCACGGGAATCGGCCCGAATCGCTACCCTCTGCCGGGGGTCATCCGCTTGGAGTTCCTATCCCCAGTTGCTCGGAACCATCCCCCGTTCGTTCACACTGGCCTGCAGACACATGTTCGAGAAGACGACCGCGATCTCGGCCGAAGCCAGCTCGCGCACGATCCACGAGTTCCGCGTCGAGACTCTCGACGTCGGAACACGCGATCTGGCCGAGTACCGCGGGCGCGTCGTCCTCGTCGTGAACACGGCCAGCGTGTGCGGATTCACCGCGCAATACGCCGGCTTGCAACGACTGCAAGAACGGTTCGGTTTCCGCGGCTTCGACGTGCTCGCGTTCCCGTGCAACGACTTCGGTGGGCAGGAGCCGGGGAGTGCGAGCGCGATCCGTGAGTTCTGCTGGACGCGCTATTCCACGACGTTCCCGCTTTTCGCGAAGGTCGTGGTGAAGAGCGGACCGAACCAGTCGCCGCTCTACGCGTGGCTCGGCGCCGCGACGGGGAAGTTGCCGGGCTGGAACTTCGGCAAGTACCTGATCGGTGGTGACGGCCGCCCGATCGCGTTCTGGGCGAGCTCGGTCGAGCCTGAGGATCCTGCTGTGACCGCCGCCATCGAGAAGGCGCTCGGCTGAGACCTCGCCAGCGGCCGGTCCCGCGGACTTTCGATTTTCACGCAACACGGGGCTGATCTCGCGACATGACGGGGTGTCCGCACGCCCCTCCGAGGATCGACATGGAACCACCTGCTCACACACGTTCTGCCGGCCTCGCGACCCTAACTCTGGCCTTCCTGGCGAGCCCGAGCGCGGCCCAGACGCTCGTCCAGGCGAGCGTGGACCCGGGCGGCGTGCCGCGCGGGGGAACCGTCTCCGCCTTCTCCGCGACCGGGCGATTCGTCCTGTTCACGAGCCTGTCCGCGGACTTCGTGCCCGGCGACACGAATGGGCTCGTCGACGTCTTCTTGCGCGACATGGAACTCGGCGTCACGACGCGCGTGAACGTCGACTCGTCGGGCAACCAGGAGACCGGGCTGCTACCCGACTACGGCTCGTACGGAGCGGCCGTCACGCCCAACGGCCGGTTCGTGCTCTTCACGAGCGATTCCACAATCCACGTCGCGAACGACACGAACGGGCGGAGCGATGTCTTCGTGCGCGACACGTGGCTAGGCACGACGGAGAGGGTCAGCGTGGATTCGAACGGCCTCGAGGCTTCGCCCTTGGCCGGCGGGTCGTACATCGGGAGCCATGCGTGCGCGATGACCGACGACGCTCGGTACATCGTGTTCACCAGCGACAGTCCGAGCCTCGGACCGGGCTTCGCGTGGGACGTCTTCGTGCGCGACCGCAGCGCGGGGACGACGGTGCTCGCGAACATCAGGAGCATCGGCGGCGTGCCCCACTTGCATTCGGTCGCATCCGGGATTTCAGGGGATGGGCGCCGCGTGCTCTTCGTGAGCGCGGCCGCCGACCTCGTCCCCGGAGACACGAACGGTTACTCGGGCGTGGACCTCTTCGTGCGCGACCTCGATCTCGCGACGACCACGCGCATCAGCGTCGGTCCCGCGGGAGAGCAGGCCAATGGAGGCAGTGATGCGGCCGCGTGGACTCCCGACGGCCGCTACGTCTCGTTCGTGAGCGGCGCGTCGAACTTGGTCCCGTTCGACACGAACGGGGAAGCAGACGTCTTCGTGAAGGACCTGCTGACGGGCACGGTCGAGCGCGTCAGCGTGCGATCGGATGGCTCACAAGCCACTTGGCACGGGATGTCGTCGTATCCCGAGTCGTCGATCTCGCGCGACGGACGCTTCGTGTCGTTCGCGAGCGCGGCACTGGACCTCGTGCCGGGGGATGCGCCGTTCACCACCGACGTGTTCGTACACGATCGCTGGACGGCTTCGGTCGAACGGATCAGCGTCGACGCGGCGCAGTCTGGCCTCACGTCGGCAGGTTCGCGAGCCCTGCTGTCCGAAGACGGACGTCGAGTCGTATTCGAGTCCGGCGCAGCGCTCGTCCCGGGCGATACGAATGCCTACACGGATGTCCACGTGCTCGATCGCGGGGTCCTCGGTCCGTTCACGACGTTCTGCTCTGGCGTCGCAGCGCGCTGTCCGTGCGGCAACGGGAGCGGTTCCTACGCGGGCTGCGCGAACTCCACGGGCGTCGGTGCGCGCCTCGTCGCGGACGGCACGCCGAGCGTCGCCTTCGACGACTTCGAGTTGCTCGCGAGCGGATTGACCGCGACGGCCTCGGCGCTCTTTTTCCAGGGCACGACGCAGTCGAACGGCGGCGCGGGAGCGGTGTTCGGCGACGGTCTGTTGTGCGTCGGCGGGAGCATTCAACGACTCGGCGTGCGCGTCGCGGCAGGTGGAATCGTCGCTCTCGGAGGCGGCGGGAGTGAGCCGCGCGTGTCCATCCAGGGCGGCGTGCCGCAGAGCGGCGGAACCCGCGACTACCAAGTCTGGTACCGCAACGTGGCCTCGTTCTGCACGGCGAGCGCGTTCAACCTCACGAATGGGATCCGCGTGTCGTGGAGCCCGTGAGTCCCGCGCGAGCACCGTGCGCAGTCGGGCGCGGTTGGACATCCTGAAGGGACATGGACGATCGCTCCCCCGAAGTCGCACGCGAGACGCAGCCCGACGTTGGTCTGCGCGAGCTCGCGCGCGTGCTCGTCCGCGGTTCAGCGGAGGCGGACGATCTGGCGCAGGACGCGTGGATCGTGCTCGCGCGGAAGAACGCACTCGCGCCGGAGGAACGGTGGCCGCTCGCGTTCGGAGTCCTGCGCAACCTCGCACGCAGTCGGAATCGTCGCGAGCGGCATCGGCGCTTCGTCGAGCGCGGAAGTGCGCGTCCGGAGTCGGTGGAGTCGACGCAGGCGGACCTCGAACGCCATGAGATCGCGCGACGAATCGTCGCTCAAGTGCGCACTCTCGACGAGCCCTATCGATCCGTCGTCGAGCTGCGTTACCTCGAAGAGCTCACGGCCGAGGAAGTCGCGCGTCGGTTGGATCGACCCGCGGCCACGGTGCGATCGCAAACGCAGCGCGGACTGGTCCTCTTGCGCGAGAGGCTCGACCGCGAGGATCCCGGCGGGCGCAGGGCGTGGTGCGCGTCCCTGGCGCTGCTCGACGTCGGCCGTCCGCGACCACTCGGACGAAGCCTTGCCATCCGCCAGTGGCTGATCGGCGGAGCCGCGATCGTGGGCCTCGCGTTCGTCGCGCAACGACTTCTCCGAGCGGATGGCAGCGTCGATTCGCCGCCGATCGCTGCGCTCGATTCAAAAGCCCGTGTGCCGGATTCGCTGCAACCCGCGAACGATGCACCTTCGCGGCGCCCGATCGGCGCGCTCGAGATGGTCCTGGAGTCCGGGCCCGCGGCGCACCCCGCGTTCGATGCCGGTCCGGCGACGTCGGCCGAATATGTCGACGTGCTCACCGTCGACGCGAACGGCCAGTCGGCCGCGGAGGTCGACGTATTCGTCGTCGCGGGCGGGATCACGCGACACGCAGGGCGTTCGAGCGCATCGGGGCGACTGCGCTTCCCGTTCACGTCGGCCGATTTGTCGAGCGAGATCAGTGTGCTCGCCCCGTCGCAGCTCGCGCTCGTCGCCGAGGATCGAGCGCGAGCAACCTCGCTGCTCGTCTTCGTCGAACGCCGACGTGCACTCGCGGACGTGGTGCGCATCCCGCTCGACCGCGGAGGCGTGATCCTGAGCGGATCCGTGCTGGATCCGGCCGGATTTCCCATCGCCGGCGCGATCGTCGAGTACGGCGAAACCATCGTTCGACGGACCGAACTCGAACCCGGCATCGCGCGTCACGACACCTCCGCGCCACAGCGCACGGATGATGCGGGACAGTTCACGATGCGCGTCGATCCGGGGCGTGCGAGGTTGCGCGCGCGTGCGCCGGATCGCCCCGAGACGATGTTCGCGGTGATCGCCGACGAATCGTCGCCACACGCGTGCACGCTGCGCTTTTCGCGCGGACACGACCTCGCCGGCGTCGTTCTCGCCGCATCGGGCGAGCCGGCCGTCGGCGCGCGCGTCTTCGTCGACCCCGGCGAAACGCGGCTCCGGCACGAAGTCACCACGGATTCGGACGGACGATTCATCCTGCGCGATGTTCAACTCGGCGCGCGGATCGTGTGGGCGATCCACCGAGCGGAATCGGCGTCGATGGACCTCGATGCGCGCGCGGGCGGGGCGAGCGAATGGAACCCGCGACTCGCGAATCGCCCCGCGTTGCGCGTGCGGCTCGTGGACGAGTCCGGCGCGCCGCGCGCGGGATACGCCGTATCCGTGCGGACCCTCGGAACATCGCCCTACTGGCAGCGCGGAATGCGCACGGACGAGGAGGGGCGTGCCGCGGCCGTCGATGTGCCCGAAGGACTCGTGGAGATCCTCGTCGCGCCGCTCCAACGCAGCGTGCCCTATCCCATGCTCGTGCGGCGGCTCGAGAGCATCGGCGCGGACGAAGTCGAGCTCGTGCTGGCCTCCGCGGATGTTGGAGTTGGCGTTCTGCGCGGGACGGTCGTCGACAGCGCGGGTAGACCACTCGACTTGCGCCTCGGCGTCCTGATCAGGAAGACGGGCAACACGCTCACGAACGAAGTCCCCGTCGATGCGAGCAGCGGAGCGTTTCGAATCGACAGTCTGCCTTCGGGTGACTACGAAGCGTTGCTCGTGCTGCGTTCAACCGAAGTCGGTCAGGTTGGGTGCGTGGACTTGCGCACGCTCACGCTGCGCGCGAGCGAGGAGTCAGAGTTGGGCCCGCTCGCGTTGCCACGACCAGGATTCCTCGCACTGATCGCGGATCCGATCGATGAATCCGCCACCCTGGAGATCGCGGCGCTCACCGATCTATTCGGGCGCGTCACGCTGCTGACGGGCCGCGGTCGCATTCCCGAACGCATCGAGCTACTGCCCGGCGACTACGCCGTGTGCGTACGCATCCGCGAACGCGTCGTCGTCGAAGGCAGCACGCGCGTCGAGTCGGGCTCCACGGTCCATCTCGTGCTTGCGCCACCCGCACTCGGCCGCTGACCCGTGGCTGTTCGCGTGAGACAGCCACGATCGAAGCGCCCAATCACGGTCCCTGTCGCATTCGGGTCGTGGCAAGATCTTGCCTCCGTGCCCTGGTCGGGCTGAGCCCGGCCGCTGGCGCTTGTGCTAACTTGAAGCCCATGTCCGAGCTCCTCGCACGCATCACAACAGACCTTGACCAGTGCGGCGGTCGTCCCTGCATTCGCGGTCTCCGCGTCCGGGTGACCGACGTTCTCCAGTTGCTCGCCGCGGGTGAGAGCTCCCAGGACATCCTGGTCCAGTACCCGTATCTCGAGGCCGAGGACATCGCTGCGTGCTTGCTCTATGCCGCGCAGCGACTCGACCATCCCACGATCGCGGCATAACTCGCGCGTGGACGTCTGGATCGATGCGCAATTGCCGCCGCAGCTCGCCGAGTTCTTGAGTCGAGCGTTCGGAGTACGGGCTCGTCACGTCTTGGAGCTTGGACTCGAGTCAGCGATAGACCGGACGATCTATTCAGAAGCTCGAGCAGCAAACGTGATCGTGCTCACCAAGGATCGAGACTTCGTGCGACTCCTCGAGGAAAAGGGTCCGCCATCTCGCGTGTTGTGGATCACGACGGGGAACATTCGCAACGCCGCACTCTGTGAGGCACTGGCTGCGAGTTGGCCTCGAATCGAGCAACTCTTCGCCGGTGGGGAACAGCTCGTCGAAGTCGGCCGAGGGAACTGACCCTTGCGTCATTCCGGCCGACCTCAACCATCCACATCGCGCTCCCAAAGGTCAGAGCGTGAAGTACTTCGCGCTCGGGTGGTGGCACACGATCGCGCTCGTCGACTGCTCGGGTTCGAGCTGGAATTCCTCGCTCAACGTGATGCCGATCTTGTCGGCGCCGAGCAGCGCCAGCAGCTGCACCTGGTCCTCGAGGTTCGGGCACGCGGGATATCCGAAGCTGAACCGCGAGCCGCGGTAGCCCTGCTTGAAGAGCACGCTCATCTCGCGCGCATCGTCGCCGGCTACCCCTAGCTCGCCGCGGATGATGCGGTGCACGTACTCGGCGAGACCTTCGGCGACCTCGACCGAGAGACCGTGGAGATGCAGGTAGTCCTGGTACCGATCTCCCGCGAACCACTCGCGCGCGACGTCGCTGGCGCGTTGGCCGACCGTCACGACTTCGAGCGCGACCACGTCGGGCTTGCCATCGTGCACGTGGAAGTAGTCGGTGATACAGCGGTTCTGCTTGCCGTCCTGGCGCGGGAACGTGAATCGCGCGGCTTCCTTGCCTTCGTCCTTTGGATCGAGCAGCACGAGCGTCTCGCCCTCGGGGATGCAGCGCCAATAGCCGTACGCGGCCTTCGGCACGAGGATCTTCTCCTTCTGGCACTGCTTCGCGAGCTCGAAGTAGAGCGGCCGCACGTGCTCGGCGATGAGCTTCTTGTGCTCGGCGATGCCCTTGCCCTTGCGGCGATAGCCCCACTGGAACTGGAAGAGCGTCGTCTCGTTCACATAGGGGAGGATCGCTTGGAGGTGCGCTTCGACGACGCGCGGCCCCAGGAACGGCGGCTCCGGATAGTCGATGTCGCGCGGGAGGTCCGAGAGCTTGCTCCAGGCCTTGCTCGAGCGCGGAACGGAGCGACCGGCGCGGCCCGCGATCGTGCTCGCGGCCGAGAGGGAAGCAGCGACCGCGCGCGCGGCGCCTTCTTCGCGTTCGGCCATTTCCTCGGCCAAAGTGGCCACCTTCTTCGCGGCGCGCACGGCGGGCTTCGCTTCGCCCTGGACGATGCGCTCGATGACGGACAGGCCCTCGAACGCGTCCTCCGCGTAGTAGAGCGAGCCGTGATAGAGCGCGCGGCAATCCGCTTCGACGTACGAGCGCGTCAGTGCCGCGCCGCCGAGGATGACGGGCGTCGAGATGCCGCGCCGATTCATCTCCTCGAGGTTCTCCTTCATGATCACGGTGCTCTTCACGAGCAGTCCGCTCATGCCGATCGCGTGCGGCTTCACGTCGTGCGTGACGTCGAGGATGTGCTGGATCGGCTGCTTGATGCCGAGGTTGTAGACCGTGTAACCGTTGTTCGTGAGGATGATGTCGACGAGGTTCTTGCCGATGTCGTGCACGTCGCCACGCACCGTCGCGAGCACGATCTTGCCGCGTGATTCGCCGGCCTTGCGCTCCATGAACGGTTCGAGGAACGCGACAGCCGCCTTCATCGTCTCCGCGGACTGCAGCACGAACGGCAACTGCATGTCGCCGCGGCCGAACAGCTCGCCGACGGTCTTCATGCCCGCGAGCAGATCGACGTTGATGATCTCGATCGGTTTCTTGGCGAGCAGCGCGATCTTCAGGTCGTCCTCGAGTCCCGGCTTCTCGCCTTCGACGATGCGCCACGCGAGGCGCTCGTACACGTCTTCGGGGACCTTGCGCGCGGCCTTCTTGGCGACTTGCGCGCCGTCGAAGAACTTCAGGAACTCCTGCAGCGGGTCGTAGCCCTCGCGACGTCGGTCGAAAATCAGATCCTCGGCCAATTGGCGCGCGCGTTCGTCGATCCGGTGCAGCGGTTCGATGCGCGCGGAATGCAGGATTGCGGCCGTCAAACCGGCTTCGCGCGCGTGGTGCAAGTAGACGGAGTTCAAGACGTGACGCGCCGCGGGATTCAGCCCGAAGCTGATGTTCGAGAGCCCGAGGAGGAGCCCGACACCAGGCAGTTCCTCCTTCACGAGGCGGATGCCTTCGAGCGTCTCGAGGCCGAGCTTGCGATCGTCCTCGTTGCCCGTGCAGATCGTGAACGTGAGGACGTCGAACAGGATGTCCTCCGGTCGCAGGCCCCAGTCTTCGACGCAGATCTTGTGGATGCGCTTCGCGATCCGCAGCTTGTCGGCCGCGGTCTTCGCCATCCCGGCTTCGTCGATCGTCAGCGCGATGACGGCTGATCCGTGCTCCTTCACGAGCGGCAGGACGCGCTCGATGCGCTCGAGCCCGTCTTCGAGGTTGATCGAGTTGACGATCGACCGCCCGCCGCACAGCTCGAGCGCGATCTGGAGCACCTTGTGTTCCGTCGAATCGATCATCAGCGGCACGGGCACGTCCGAGCGGTAGCGCGTGACGACGCTCGTCATGTCGCGGACCTCGTCGCGTCCGACGTAGGCCGTGCAGACGTCG
>JAYTBY010000413.1:0-8212 GCA_043736755.1 Planctomycetota bacterium
GTGCCGTCGGTGAAACGGCGCAGTGCCGCGGGCAGCGCGGCGTACGCCGCCTCCATGTCGATGAAGCACGTCCCGCGGTTGCCCGCCGGTATCAAACGCGGCGCCACCATCGTCAACGACAGCGGCTCGTCGAAGAACTGGTAGTCGGAGTGCCAATACCGACCCGTACCCGCGACGCCGACCTTCTGACCGTCGATCGGCACGTTGGCCGACACGAAGATCTCGGGGTGATCCGGGTGGTGGTAGTTGGGTTGGAAGTAGATTTGCGGCTCGCCGAGCTTCTTCGCGAGCGCGATGTAGTCCGCGTCGGAGAGTTCGAGCCCGCGCAGGACGACGAGCTTGTTCGTGTAGACCGCCTCACGCAGCCGCGCCGCACCGGCGGCATCGAGCTCGGCCACCTTCAATCCCTCGATCGGTAGTCCCAAGCGGCTGGCGGTGGCCGCGCCCCCATCGGGGCGAGGGATTCTGCTGCTCTGCGCGTTCATGGGTGTCGTTGGCAAGTCCCTGGGGGCCGGGTACCGTCGAGGTGCAGTCCTTTTAAGAGTACGGACTTCTCCCACCTCGGGCAGCAGGACTAGCCGCTCGCGCGGCAAGCGTTGCACGGGACCCGAGAAGTCGCAGCTGTGCGCCGGACCGAGCCATGGACGACCGCATCGAGCACCTCGCGGACCTGACCCGGATCCAGGCCGCGGTCCGTCCGGACCGGTGCGCGCTCGTCTTCGGGGAGCGGCGCACGACCTACGCCGAACTCGACCTGCGAACGAACCGGTTGGCGCAGGCGCTACTCGCGGAGGGGCTGGTGCCCGGAGCGCGCGTCGCCTGGATCGGCAAGGACTCCGACCGCGCGTTCGAGTTCGCGTTGGCCTGCGCCAAGGCGCGCGTTGTCCTGCTCGGGATCAATTGGCGCCTGACCGCGAGCGAGATCGAGTTCCTGCTAGAGGACAGCGAGGCCGAGTGCGTGTGCGTGTCACTCGAGTTCGCCGACAAGATCGCCGCGCTCGCAGCGCGACTCGGATCCGTCCGCAAGTTCGTGATCGTCGATGGCGAGCACGCGCTGGGCGCGAGCCTCGCTTCGTGGAGCGCGAGCGCGTCGACGCGCGATCCCGCGTTGCCGGTTTCGCCCGACGACGTCGTCGTCCAGATGTACACGAGCGGCACGACGGGCCGACCGAAGGGCGTGCAGCTCGCACATCGCAGCTTCTTCGCCGTCCGCGACGGATTGCGCGAGGCGGGCGATCCGTGGATCGGTTGGAACGTGAACGACGTCAGCCTGCTGAACATCCCCGCGTTCCACATCGGCGGACTGTGGTGGGCGATGACCGGACTCGCCGAGGGCGCCTGCAACGTCGTGATGGACACGTTCGTCGGCTGGAAGCTGCTCGAGCTGATCGAGACCCGGCGCGTGACGAAGGTGTGCATGGTGCCCGCGATGATCCAAGTCGCGCTGTCGGAACCGCGCGCGGCGACGACGGACTTCTCGTCGCTCGGCCACGTCGTCTACGGCGGTTCACCGATCCCGCGCAGCCTGCTCGAGCGCGCGATGGACGTCTTTCGCTGCGATTTCGCGCAGATCTACGGCCTGACGGAGACCGGCAACACCGCCGTGTGTCTGCGACCGGCCGATCATCGCGCAGCACGCGCTGGCGCGAACGATCGCCTGCGGGCCGCCGGCCGTCCGTATCCGGGCGTCTCGCTGCGCTGCATCGATGCGGCCGGCCGTGAATTGCCCGCGCGCGCCGTGGGGGAGATCTGCATCCGCTCGCGCGCGAACATGGTCGGCTATTGGCGGCAACCCGAGGCTACGGCGAAGACGCTCGTCGACGGCTGGATCCACACGGGCGACGCGGGTTTCCTCGACGAAGAGGGCTACCTGTTCATCCACGACCGCGTGAAGGACATGATCATCTACGCGGGCGAGAACATCTATCCGGCGGAGATCGAGAGCGTCCTGTGCGCGCACCCGTCCGTGCTCGAGGCGGCCGTGATCGGCGTGCCCGACGAACGTTGGGGCGAGCTCGTGCGCGCGTTCGTCGTGAAACGGCCGGGGCTCGACGTGACACCGCGCGAGCTGCTCGCGTTCGCACGCCGCGACCTCGCGGACTTCAAGGTGCCGAAGGTCGTGGAGTTCGTCGACACGTTGCCGCGCACGCCGAGCGGCAAGCTGAAGAAGGCCGAGCTGCGCGAGCCGTTCTGGCGCGGGCGCGATCGGAACGTGAACTGAGCGGGCGAAGAACGACGGTGGTTTACCGCTGCGCGAGTGTGCCGGTGTGCGTCGGCAGCGGTCTCCATCATCGCGCTGGTCACGCTCACGCAATCGACGATCGACGCACGCTCGCCGCCGTCGCGAACTTGATTCGGGAGGAAAACTCGCCGCCCCCGCGCGAGATCTTGCGCCAGAGACGGCAATTGTTGGCAGCATGCGAGACCGATCTCTTGTCCGTTCCGATCGGACGAGCGCTGGACATTGTGCAGGGCTCCGAAGTGTGGAAGGTCCGAGAACCTAGAGGACCGGCATTCGGCTACAACCTCGTGATGTGCCGTACCCCAGCGCGCTTGTGCCCAGCCTCGGGGAGGGCTCGGAGCGACCGTCGACCCTCGGCGGGAGGCGACTTGCTGCTTGTGTCCCAGGCCGATCGGCGATGAGCCGAGCCACCCAAATCGAGTTCGAGCGCCTGGTTTCAAGCTGTTACCAGATCATTGGTCATGGTGTGAAGTTGGCCGCTCCCACATTTGAGGAGAACGGCTTTGTAACAAGGGCACGGTTGAAAGGCGTGGGCGGCCATGTTGAGTTGCTCTGCGGCCCCGCGGAATACCACGCTGAGGTGTTTGTGTGTACCGATAAGGATGGGAAGCGATGGGCTTTGTCTGATCTGATGACCTTGAAAAACGTCCGCAACTGGATGTTTCTTAACCGTTCAGGCCCAACGGGCAGGTCGACATTGGAGGCTGACGTCGAATATGCGTTCCGCCTCCTCAGCGAAGTGCTCAGTAACGAAAGCGAGTTCAGTTGGATCGGCTCCGTGAGGTAGCTCTGACGCTTCAGCGCGAGTTCATCTCCAACGGAGGCGCGAGATAGCCGTCCTGGAAACCTCGAATGATCCAGACGTGCATGCTGTCGAGCGACCGCATCGGTCCTACTCGACGCTCACACGGTCGTCGATGAGGTGAATCGGCACGAAGGTTGTGGAGGCCTCGGCAGGTCACGCGAGTCGCGTGTATGTCCAGTACGCCAGTGCGTTCGCGGAGAGCTTCTCACGCGCAGCGAACTCGCGCAGGCTGAGGCCGCTTGCAGCATGGCGCGCGAGGCTACACACCAATGCGCCTCGCGAGCAGGGCCGGGCGGCGATGGTTCTCGAGTCAGCGTACGCCGAGCGCCGTCAGCGGTTCCCGCGCCCAACCTGGCAGCACAGCGATGTCGCGCGCGCTCGGCGTTGCGATGTTGGCGTCGAGTTGCTCGCGCGCTTCGCTTTCGCGGCCAGCTGCCTGCAACGCGGCGGCCAGCGCGAGTCGCACGCGCACCGGATCCACATCGGGGCGTTCGAGGCACAAGCGCAGATCCTGACGGAGGCTGCGCACCGCTTCGGTCCACCGCGCGGCCGCCGCATGTTGATCTGCCCAAGCACGGTGCGCGCGCGCTTCCCAACCGTTGGCAGGTAGCTCCTCGCCGAGCGCGCGCAGCTCCTTCGCCAGCGCGTAGCGTTCCTCGGGCGAGAGTTCCGCGCGTGTCGGCTCCGCGCGCTCCGTGATCGCGGCGCTCTCGACGTCGAGCCCCGCGAGCGCCAGACGCGCGGCGAGTCCGCGCAACCACGCGAGTTCCGGCGCGCGCGCGGGCGTGATGCGATCCAAGCGCGCGAGGCCCGACTCGAGTTCGCCGGCCATCAGCTCGAGCGACGCGAGGTTCTGCAACGCCGGCGGATTGCCGGGATCGAGCTCGAGCGCGCGCACGAGCGCCTCGCGCGCCGAGGCGGGTTGGCCCGCGCGCGCGGTCGCGCTCGCGAACTGCACGATGGCTTCGATGCGGTGCGGCCGCAGCGCGAGCACCGAGTACCAGCGGCCAACGACGCTCGTCGGTGATTCGCCGAACGCTTCCGCGAGCCGGGCTTCGAGCGTGCGAACCAGCACGGAATCCGGGGCGAAAGCTGCAGCGCTTTCGATCGCGCGTTCGCGGCGTTCGGGGTCCAGCGCGTCGTCGGTCGCGAGTGGGCGCAACGCGAATCCATGTCGTGTCAGCGACCAAGCTCGCGGCGTGAGCGCGAGGAGAGCGACGATCGCGCCGACCACCGCGAAGCGACGTGCAAACGTCGGGATCGGAGCATCGCGACGCACGAGCAACGCACCGGCCGCCGTCGCGAACAGCACGGCACCGGCCGCGTTCGACGTGATCGGCGCGCGCGCGAGCGCGTGCACGAGCAACGCGACGAGACCCACGCCCAATGCCGCGCGATGCGTGTCCTCCGATCGCAGCGCGCGCCACGCTTCGCGCACGACGAGCAGTAGGAACGCGATCCACGCGAGACCGATCGGGATGCCGAGCTCGAGCGCGGGTTGAATCCAGTCGTCGTGCGCGTGCTCGACCTCCGTCTCGGCGGCTTGCAGGCGACCGTGCGAGCTGGCTTCGATCTCGGCCAGCTCGCGAAACGGCGGGAATTCAGCCGGGAATTGGCCCGGTCCGATGCCGACGAGGGGATGCGCGGCGGCGAGACGAGCGCTGGCGCGATGGATGGCAACGCGCACGGAGACGCCGCTCGTCGGCGCGGTGTCGACCTGCGCGCTCGGCTGCGCGTCCTTCGACTGCGTGGCGGCGGAGTTCGCGCCGTGACGCGCGATCGGCGTGATCACCGCGACGAGCGCGAGCACGCCGCACGCGACGAGGAGCACGCGATCGCGACCGCCGCGAGAGAACGCGGCGACGACGCACGCGGCGCTCAGCGCGATCCCGCCGGCCAACACCGGAGCGCGGAACGCGTGCGCGACGAAAGCGACGACGGCCGCGGCTCCGACGAAACGCCACGCGCCGCGGTCGCGCGCGAGGAGCATCGCGCCGGCCGCCGCGCCGATCGTGGCGGCTTCGGACGAGGCGCCGGCGTTTCCGAGCGGACCCGCGAACGTGCCCGTCGCGCTCGCGAGTGCTGCGCCGAGTCCGACGACCGCCGCACCGCGCGCCAGCGTGCGTGGATCCGACGCCGCGCCGAGGAACAGGCACGCGAGCACGAGCGCCCACCCGAGCGTCGCGCGCGTCGCTTCGAACGTGTCGATGGGCTCACCGAACGCGAGCCACGCGACGCTGATCGCGAGCATCGATGCGAGCAACCACGAGCCGCGCACCGAAGGTGCGGCGCGGCGCAGCAGGAAGAACAGCGCGCCCGGGATCGCGAGCAGCGCCGCGAGTCCGAAACCGGTCGATCGCGGCGCGAAATCGTGTTCGAGCGGGCTGCCGAACGGCCAGAGCAGGACGAGCGCGGGCAGCAGCGCCAGCACGGCCTGCACGACGTCGGCCGAGCCGGCGCGCGGGTTCGGCGCCCGGGCGGCGTCGGTCGTCACCGCGCTCCGGCCACCTGGCCGACGATCGCGTCGACGAACGATTCGGGATCGAATGGCTCGAGCAACTCGAGCTGTTCGCCCGTGCCGACGTAGCGCACGGGCAAGCCGAGCGCTTCTTTGATCGTGAAGATCGCGCCGCCGCGCGCCGTGCCGTCGAGCTTCGCGACGATCAGGCCGGTGACGGCCACGCTCGCTGTGAAGAGCCTCGCCTGTTGGATCGCGTTCTGGCCGTTCGTCGCATCGAGCACGAGCCACGTCTCGTGCGGCGCGCCGGGGAGGCGGCGTTCGATCACGCGGCGGACCTTGTCGAGCTCGGCCATCAGGTTGGACTGCGTGTGCAAGCGTCCGGCCGTGTCGATGATCACGACGTCGGAGTTGCGCGCGATCCCGGCATCGACCGCGTCGAAGGCGACGGCGGCGGGATCCGCGCCGGGTTTCTGCTTCACGATGTCGCAGCCGTTGCGTTGGGCCCAGATCTCGAGTTGCTCGGATGCGGCGGCGCGGAAGGTGTCACCGGCGCCGAGGAGGACCTTCTGTCCCTGTTTCTGGAAACGGTGAGCGAGCTTCGCGATGGAAGTCGTCTTGCCGGAACCGTTCACGCCCACCACGAGGATCACCGTGGGTTTGTGGACGAACTGGATCTCCGTGTCTTCCTGGTCGATTTTCTCCAGCAGAATCCGGCGCATCGCGAGACGCACGTCGTCCTCGCCTTTGACTTCGCCGCGTTTGTGCAGGCGGGCGAGTTCTGCGGTTACCGCGGCGGCGACGGGGCCAAGGTCGGACGTGTAGAGGAGTTCTTCCAGTTCGCCGAGGAGTGCGGCGTCGATCGTGCGGCCGCCGCGGAACAGACCCGTGATGCCGTCGGACAGCGCGGTGCGCGTCTTCGTCAGGCGGTCTTTCAGGCGGTCGAAGAGGCCCATCGTGGAGTCAGTCGGGGTCCACCGATGTGGCGGTCTCGGGGAGTTCTTCGTCGAGAGCGGAAACAGTCGGAGTGTCCGTGGCGTTACCAGTGGCCGCCGCCGCAAGCGGCGACGGCGACGGCTGCGGTTGGCGGTTCATGATCTTGTCGAGGATCCCGTTGATGAACGCACCCGAGTTCTGCGTCGAGTACCGCTTGCCAAGCTCGATCGCCTCGTTGATCGCGACCTTGGGCGGTACATCCGGGCAGTGCACGAGTTCGTACGTCGCGAGGCGCAGCACGTTCCGGTCGACGACCGCCATGCGCGAGATGTTCCAGTTCTGGGCGACCGCTTGGATCATCTGATCGATGCTCGCCTTGTTCTCGTGCGTGCCCAGCACGAGCTTCAGCGCGAAGCGCGTCGTCTCGGCATCGCGCTCTTCGGCGGCGACGAACTCGCGTGCCTCCGTGAGCAAGTCGTCGCCGCGTAGGTCGACCTGATACAGGAATTGGAGCGCCAACTCGCGCGCGCGTGTCCGCTTCTTCACTTCGTGAGCTCCAGGACCTCGTCCAACGCCAACAGGGTTTCGATTGCCGCGCGCGCGACTTCGCGGCCCTTGTCTGTACGGCGTACGTCTGTACGGCGTACGTCTTCACGGCGTGCAACGGCGCGAATCGCGTCGCCCAGCATCGCGCCTTCGCTCTCATCGAGCTCCGGCGGCAGTGCTCGCGCGCGAGCTTGCTCCATCGTTGCGCATGTCAGCACGCCGAAGTGGATCGGCACACCCGCGTCCAAGCTCGCGCGCATGATTCCTTGCACGCAACCTTCCGCGACATGGCGATCGTGGTCCGTCTCGCCTTTCAGGATGAGCCCGAAACACAACACTGCGTCCACTTCAGCGGACTCGGCCAACCGACTGGCGACGATCGGGATCTCGAATGCGCCGGGCACGTGCACGCGAAGGATGTCGTCCTCGTCGACGCCGCACTCGATGAGTTCGCGCTCGGCCGAATCGGCCATTGCACCCGTCAGTTCGGCGTGGAAATCCGCGACGACGATGCCGATGACCGATCCGGGGCGCTCTACCCGGGGGCGTTCCGCCCGATTCGTGTCCAGTCCCATGGAATGCGGGACTGTACGCGATATCACGGGACCCGCGCTACGTGCCGCGCAGGAGTAGCCGCGCTTCGTCGAGGATTCCGGCGCACCAGCCGAGGTCTTCCTCCTGCAGGCCAAGGAGGACACGCACTTCGCCGGCCGTGGGTTCCGAGCACGAGTTCTCGATCAGCTTGTAGACGATGCCGCGCTCGTAGATCCGTGTGAGTCCCTCGCGAGTGAGCGCGTGCGCTGCGAGGACGTGCGTGCGGAACTGAAGGGGTACCACCTCGCCGACAGCGACTGGCGTGAACGCGCGACCCTGGTAGAGCACGGTCCAACACTTGTTGACGTCGCCCGGACGGAGCTCGAGTCCCGATGCGGGGTCTGCGAGCTCGGTGCGCAGTCGGCCGAGGCTGAACCCCGCCGCCGAGCGCGCGGCGGCGTGGATCGCATCGAGGATCCGACGGCGCCGGACGGGGTCACCTTCGTACCGGTAGTTCGAGAGGCGCGCGCGCGCCACGAGTTGACTCTGGCCCAGGACGAGCGTCGTAGGCGCAATCGCGACCGTCGCAGGATCTGGATCCACGGGCTGTGACGCGCTCGTCATCCACGATTCCGCGCGATCCGAGTCCAGGCCTTCGCGCTGGGCTTCACGCATTTCGCCACGCAGTCCG
>JAYTBY010000414.1:0-1657 GCA_043736755.1 Planctomycetota bacterium
CCTGCGAGCCATCGCGGTCGATCGATTCCTGCCGACGGCGCTGGCGGGCTCGAGCGAAGCGCTAGCGATTCTCGATCCGCGCACGTTCACGGTGCTCGGGCGCGAGCCGACGGACCGCCACGCGCTCGCCGCGATGTACGACGCGGAGGTGGGACGAGGCCGGGAAGTCGCGCGCAGCACGGTTGACGCGCTGGAGCGGATCGAGCGCACCCGCTTCGACGTGCGTGACCCGTCCGTCGGCGAGGCCTATCCCGAGACGGAGTTCGGCCGAAAGCTCGCGCTCACTTCGGCCTGGATTCGTGCCGAAGTCGACATCGAAGTGCTCACCCTCGACTGCGGCGGTTGGGATCATCACCGGAACTTGGGGCCGATCGACGGATCGATGGCGCGGCAGCTCGACGACCTCGCGCGCGGACTCTCGGCCTTTGCGCGCGATCTGGGGCCGGATCTCGGCCGAGTCACACTCGTCGCCTGCTCCGAGTTCGGTCGCCGCGCAGCCGAGAACGCGAGTGGCGGCCTCGATCACGGTCACGGCGGTGCAATGCTCCTTCTCGGCGGTCACATCAACGGCGGGCGCGTGCATGGTCGCTGGCCGACACTCGCCGCGAGCGCGCTCGACAACGGCGACTTGGGCATTACGACCGATTCGCGCGATGTGCTGGCCGAAATCGCGTGCAATCGATTCGGCGCGACCGAACTCGGGAACGTGTTCCCGTCGTTCGAACCGCGCTCGTGCGGCGTCGCCTCCTGATCCGTTCCAGGAGGTCTCTCTCCGTCACATGGTCGACGCGAACCTGCTGCCCCGCGACGGACGAGCGGCCCACGCGGCGAGCGTCGCGCGCGTGATCGTGTGCAGACACGTGATGAAGTAGCAGCCGATGACGACCGTCATCAACACCAGCCCGTAGGACGCACGGTCGCGCTCGAAGAACTCCGCGGCGAATGTGGCCGCGCAGGTCAAGAGTGCGGGAAGGCTCAGCGCGGCTGCCGCGAAGCGCGACCACTCGCGGCCCGCGAGCAACCCTCCGACCGTCAGGGCGTGCAGCGCGAGGGCGACGAACGCGATCGAGTGGAGCAGCGGCGCGGGCACGGATCGAGTCTGCTGGAGGATCCACCAGACGCTGACCGTGGCGATCGCGAAGACGATCTGCCCCAACACGAGCTGGTACACGTGGGAACGCAGGACACTCAGGTCTGCGGCGCGCGACTCGGACCGGAATGCAGGGTCTTCCATGGGTTTCAGCGTAACGCAGGCCAGCGAATTCGGGCCCACCTCGCACAGGTTCTGGTCGGAGGATTCGTACTCAGTGCGAGAGGACTCGACGGACACTCGTATCCTCTCGCACCATGTTCCTGCTCGGTACCCTCCTCGCCTTCGCCACGATCCAAGATGCGGCGCCTGCTCCGCTCCTGACGATCTCGCCGCCCACCGTTGCGGCGAAGTCGGGCGCGGTCATCCCGATCGGCGTCTACTTCAGGAACGGTGGCACGGAGCCGCTCGATGTCGTCGCACCCGATCGAATCGACGTCGAAATCGTCACGCCGAACGCGCGTTCGGCCAATGAGTTCGTGCGGACAGACACCGCGATCGTGGACAGACGCCTCGCCCCGGGCGAGAGCCACTTCGTCGAGTACACGTTGGATCTCCCCGACGAGA
>JAYTBY010000415.1:0-3725 GCA_043736755.1 Planctomycetota bacterium
CCAGTACGGTCGTGAACTCAGCGGGTGGAGAATGAGTCGGTCTGACGCGCGCGTTACTAGTGGGGGCGCTTTCAGCGCCCCGTAAACTTGGCCGGCCTCTTCTCGAGGAAGGCCGCCATGCCCTCCTTCATGTCCGCCGTCGTCGACGCGAGGCCGAACATGTCGACCTCGATCTGCGCGCCTTCCTGTTGCGACATGTTCTGACCGCGACGGATCGTTTCCATCGCGAGACGAATGGCGAGCGGCGCGCGCGACAGGATCGTGTTGACCATCTTGAGCGTGCCCTCGCGCAGCTCCGCGGGATCGAAGACGCGGTTCACGATGCCGACGCGATGAGCCTCGTCGGCCGAGAACATGTCGCCGGTCAGCACCCACTCGCGCGCCACGCCTGGACCGGCGATACGCGAGAGCCGTTGCGTGCCGCCGTAGCCGGGGATGATGCCCAGCGAGACTTCGGGCAAACCGAGGCGCGCCGTCTTCGCTGCTGTGCGCAGCGTGCACGCCAGCGCCAGCTCGCAGCCGCCGCCAAGTGCGAAGCCGTTGACCATCGCGACCGACGGCTTGCTCATCCACTCGAGGCGCTCGAACACGGTTTGACCGAAAAAGGCCAGACGCTTCGCGTCGAGCGCCGTCTCCATCGCCTTGAGCTCGCCGATGTCGGCGCCGGCGACGAAAGCCTGCTTCTCCGGCGGCTTGCCCTCGATCGGGGCACCCGTGAGGACGAGCGCGCGGACCGACGCATCGGCTTCGAGCGCGTCGAACGCAGCGGCCAGTTCCGTGAGCGTCTTGTGGTTCAGCGCGTTCATCGCCTTCGGACGGTTGACCGTCACGAACGCGATGCCGTCCGCGCCGACGTCGACGAGCAGGTTCTCGAAAGTCATCACGAGGCTCATGCCGGCGTGGCGCGCACGACGACGGCCTTCGTGATCGTCTGGGGCGTGACCGGCTTGTCGCCCGGCGCGACCTTCGTCGTCGCGATCTTGTCGACGACGTCGAGTCCGCTCACGGCCTTGCCGAACGCCGAGTACTGGTTGTCCAAGTGCGGCGAACGCTCGTGCATGACGAAGAACTGGCACGAGGCCGAGTCCGGATCCGTCGAGCGCGCCATCGAGAGGACGCCCTTCTCGTGCTTCTTCGCGTTGAACTCGGCCTTCAAGCGACGCGGTCCGTCACCCGTGCCGGTGCCTTTGGGGCAACCGCCCTGGATCATGAAGCCCTTGATCACGCGGTGGAAACCCTTCCCGTCGTAGAAGCCGGTGTAGGCGAGATCGAGGAAGTTGCGCACGTGGTTCGGCGCGACGTCCGGCCACATCTCGCACTCGATTGATCCCTGGTTCGTCTCGAGGACGACGCGATAGTTCGCGAGGTCCTTGACGTCCATCTTCAGGAAATTGAGGCCCTTTTCGACTGCTTGCGTCATGTGAGTTCCTACTTTCCGCCCTTCACGAGGACGATCGCGGCTTCGATTCTTTGTGGGGACGACGGCATCACGGTGCCGTCGTTCGGGTTCATGGGATTCGGTTTGCCCGACGCTTT
The DNA here is from genome assembly GCA_043736755.1 of Planctomycetota bacterium. Classification (GTDB taxonomy): domain Bacteria; phylum Planctomycetota; class UBA1135; order UBA1135; genus JAEUHZ01. The sequence continues at coordinate 1,537 of JAYTBY010000415.1, forward strand.
CGCGATCGCGTCGAGCGCGGGCAGACCTTCGACGAGTTCGCCGAAGGCCGAGTACTTGCCGTCCAATGCGGGCGACGGCGCGGTGATGATGAAGAACTGGCACGAGGCCGAGTCCGGGTCGTCTCCGCGCGCCATCGAGAGCACGCCGCGCGCATGAGGCTTCGCGTTGAACTCGCGCTTCACCATGCGCGGACCTCGGCCCGATCCCCACGTCGCCGAGTCGCTCGACTTCGTGTTCGGATCGCCGCCCTGGATCATGAACGCTGGCGAAACGCGGTGGAACTGCGTGCCGTCGTAAAAGCCCGAGGCGACGAGATCGAGGAAGTTGCGCACGTGGTTCGGCGCGACCTTGGGCCAGAGCTGGAGCAGCATCGGCCCATGACTCGTGCGCAAGAGGACTTGGTATTCCTCGAGCTCCTCGACGGGCATGTTCAGGAAGTCGAGGCCCTTCTTCGCCTGCGTCTTGCACGCGACCTCGGTCGCCTTCTCGGTGCCGTACGCGAGCTTGAAGCTCTTCGCGCCAGCGACTTTCGAGCCATCGAGCAGCGGCTCGAGGTCGAGGGTGATCACGACCTTCGTGTTGGGGGCGAACTTGATCTCGCCCGACCCGCGCTCCGCGATCGGCTTGCCGTCGATCGCGAACGCCGCAGTGCCGAACATCCAAGACGGGACCACGCCGCCGCGCGCGTCGGCGGTGAGCTCGACGCGCACGGGCAGCCCGGCGCCGACGACGTACGTCGCCGGAGCTTCGACTTTGGCCTGCACGCCGGCGATCGCGAACGACGCGCAGGCGACGAGCCCGAGGAAGGAGTTCGCGATCAAACGCGCTTGTCGCCTTGCCAGGTGTAGAAGCCCTGGCCCGACTTGCGGCCGAGCTGGCCGGCCTTGACCTTGGCCTCGAGCAGCTTCGGAATCTGGAATGCCGGCTCGTTCGGGTAGCGCTTCACCCAGCCCTCTAGGATCGAGAGCGTCGTGTCGAGCCCGACGTAATCCGTCAGCTCGAACGGGCCCATCGGATAGCCGCAACCAAGCTTCATCGCGACGTCGATGTCGGGGATCGACGCGTCGCCGCGCTCGGCGAGCTTCATCGCCTCGGCCATGTACGGCACGAGCAGGCGGTTCACGACGAAACCGGGAGTGTCCTTGCACGTGATCGGCGACTTGCCGCAAGCCTCGCCGAACGCGCGCGCTTGGGCCACGACGTCCTCGTTCGTCTTGTCCGTGCGGACGACCTCGACGAGCTTCATGAGCTGCACCGGGTTGAAGAAGTGCAGGCCGACGAAACGATCCGGTCGACCCGAGACCGCAGCCATCTCACTGATCGGGAACGAGCTCGTGTTCGAGGCGAAGATGCCCTCCTTCTTGACGATCTTCCCGAGCTCCGCGAACAGCGCTTTCTTCACGTCGAGGTTCTCGACGATGGCTTCGACGACGAGGTCGCAGTCGGCGAGATCCGTCTTCGCGAGCGTGCCGCGGATCCGTGCGCGCACTGCGGCCGCGTCGAAAGGTTGGCCCTTCTCCTTGGCCTTCTCGGCGAGCTTCGCCAGCGACTTGTCGATGCGCTCGAGCCCCTTGTCGAGGAAGCCTTGCTGCGTCTCGCACACGATCACCTCGCAGCCGCCCTGCGCTGCGACCTGTGCGATGCCGTGCCCCATGAGCCCGGCGCCGATCACACCGACTTTGCGAATCGTCATGCTGAGTTCCTTCGTGTGGGATGCTGGAGAGAAGCGAGATTCAGGTCGGTTCGGCGTCGAAAGCCGTCGCGAGGCCCATGCCGCCCGAGATGCACAGGGTGGCGAGACCGCGGCGCGCTTGGCGTCGCTGCATCTCGTGGAGGAGCGTGACCACGATGCGCGCGCCAGTCGCGCCGATCGGGTGGCCGAGCGCGATCGAACCGCCGTTCACGTTGAGGCGATCCATCGGTAGCGGGACCTCGCGATGGCACGCGAGGACCTGCGCCGCGAAAGCCTCGTTGAGTTCGACGAGGTCGAAATCCAGCGGTGAAAGGCCTGTTTTCGCCTTCAGTGCCTGCAGCGCCGGCACGGGACCGATGCCCATCACGCGCGGGTCGACGCCGGATTGCGTGGACTGCCCGATCCACGCGAGCGGCGCGTAACCGAGGTCCATCGCGACCTCCTCGGCCATGACGAGCAGCGCAGCGGCGCCGTCCGTGATGCCCGACGCATTGC
>JAYTBY010000416.1:0-1654 GCA_043736755.1 Planctomycetota bacterium
TATCCCTCGTTCGCATGGTCGCGCGGCGACCGCGAGATCGTCCTCTACGCGCAGGGACGCATCCGCAGCGTCGACGTCGAGACCAAGGTCGCGCGCGAGATCCCGTTCCACGTGAAGGACTCGCGCCGGATGGCGGACGCCGTCCGCTTCCCGATCGAGGTCGCGCCCGCGGAGTTCGAGGTGAAGGCCCTGCGCTCCGTCGCGGTGTCGCCCGCAGCGGATCGCGTCGCTTACCAAGCGCTTGGACACGTCTGGATCCGCGCGCTCCCCGACGGTGCGCCGCAACGGATGGGAAAAGACGATACGCGCTTCGAGTTCGAGCCGTCGTGGGCGCGCGATGGGCGACGGATCGTCTTCACCACGTGGACCGACGAGGGACTCGGTGCCGTCGTCGTGCGCGAACTCCCCAGCGGAGCGGAGAGCGTGCTCACGACGCAGCCGGGCCACTACGTCGAACCCGTGTTCACGCCCGACGGCGAGCATGTCGTCTACCGCAAGACGGGCGGCGGTGGCATCGTCTCGCCGCTCTGGTCGCGCGACACCGGCATCTACCGCGTGCCCGCGTCCGGCGGCGAGTCCGTGCTCGTGACGAAGAAGGGCTCGCGCCCGCAGTTCGGCGCGGACGGGAAGCGCGTGTTCTTGGTCAGTGAGGAAGCGCAGAAGGATGTCGACCGACGCACGCTCTGGAGTATCGAGCTCGATGGCTCCGACGAGCGCATCCACTTCGCCAGTGAGTGGGCCACCCAGTTCGCGGTGTCGCCGGACGGCAAGTGGATCGCGTTCACGGAGCGTTGGAACGCGTACCTCGCGCCGTTCGAGCTCGCCGGTCGCGAAGTCGCGATCGGTCCGGCCACGAAGGCGTTCCCGATCGCGAAGCTCACGAAGGACGCGGGCGAAAACCTCCATTTCTCCGGCGATTCCAAGCGTGTCCACTGGTCGCTCGGCCCTGAGCTCTTCGAGCGCGAGCTGAAGGACGCGTTCGCGTTCCTCGAGGGCCACCCTGAGAAGTTGCCCGACGCGCCCGAGTCCGGACGGAACATCGCGTTCACTGCGAAACGTCCCGTCGTCGACGGCTCGATCGCGCTCGTCGGTGCGCGCGTGATCACGATGAAGGGCGACGAAGTCCTCGAGGACGGCGTCGTCGTCGTGAACGGGAACCGCATCGCCGCAGTCGGCAAGCGTGCCGACGTTGCCATTCCGGCCGGCGCCCGCGTGATCGACGCGAAGGGGCTCGTCGTGATGCCCGGGATGATCGACGTGCACGCACACGGTCCTCAAGCGGTGAACGGCGTCACGCCGCAGCACAACTGGGCGAGTGGCGCGAACCTCGCGTTCGGCGTCACGACGATCCACGATCCGTCGCACGACACGAACTCGATCTTCGCGGCTTCGGAGATGCAGAAGGCCGGGATCGTGCTCGCACCGCGCACGTACTCGACCGGAACGATCGTGTACGGCGCGCAAGGCGACTTCAAAGCGCCGATCGAGTCGCTCGAGGACGCGCGCAGCCACTTGCGTCGCTTGAAAGCCGTCGGCGCGTTCAGCGTCAAGAGCTACAACCAACCGCGTCGCGATCAGCGCCAGTGGGTGATCCAAGCCGCGCGCGAACTCTCGATGATGGTCGTGCCCGAGGGCGGATCGCTGCTCCAGCACA
>JAYTBY010000417.1:0-3723 GCA_043736755.1 Planctomycetota bacterium
GCGGGCGCCGCGTCGGTGTTTGTGTGCTGACCCTTCACGGCGCCGGGCATCGAGAGCTAAGAGAACGGGTCTCGGAACGCGGCGACGTTCTGCACGCGCGCGACCTTCGATCGGGGCTATGTGGTGCACGACCCCTGCGCGCCCCGAGCGTGGGCGGTCGAGAGGAGTTCGAGCGGGGGGCGTGAGTTCGAGCGCGGTCCGCCGGGATCGAACCGGGGTCGCTCCGTCCACGTTCGCCACCTTCGCGCGTGCGATGCGGCGCAACGGAACGCAGGCTGTCGCGGATGCACGTCCGCTGCCCGCTGGCGTGTCGCCGCATGCCCCTCGCCACCGGCACCACACTTTCCCACTACACGATCCTCGGCCCGCTCGGCGCGGGCGCGATGGGGGAGGTCCTTCGCGCAAAGGACACGGAGCTCGGGCGCGAGGTCCCGATCAAGGTGCCGCCGGAGCACTTCGCCGACGAGCCGGAGCGTTTGAAGCGCTTCGAGCGCGAGGCGACGACGCTGGCGTCGCTCAACCATCCGAACGTCGCGCAGATCTTCGGCGTCGATCAAGTCGGCGAAGTTTGCTTTCTCGTGCTCGAGTTCGTGCCGGGCGAGTCGCTCGACGAGAGATCGAAGCGCGGGCCGCTGCCGCTCGACGAGGCGCTCGACGTCGCCAAGCAGATCGCGGAAGGTCTCGAAGCCGCGCACGAAGCCGGCGTGATCCGCCGCGATTCGAAACCCGCGAACGTGCTCGTCACGCCCGACGGCCGGGTCATGGTGCTCGACTTCGGGCTCGCGAAGACCGCGATCGAGAGCCTGAAAGGATCGTCGACCGACAACGTGCTCTCGACCGAAGCCGGCCGCCTGCTCGGCACGCCGACGTACATGGCGCCCGAGCAAGCGCGCGGGAAGGGAATCGACAAGCGCGTCGACATCTGGGCCTTCGGCTGCGTGCTGTACGAGTGCCTGACCGCGCAACGTGCGTCCGTCGGTGACACGATGACCGACGTGCTCGGATCCGTGTTGCACACGACGCCAGCACGGGATCGCCTGCCCGCTGACACGCCGCGCCGCGTGCGCGACCTGCTCGCGCGCTGCTTCGAGAAGGATCCGCGCCGACGGTTGCGCGACATCGGCGACGCGCGCCTCGAGCTCGAGGCCGCTCGCGTGGAGCCCGCAAACTCGCGCCCCGAGGACAGTGCGCGCGCGTCGTTCTCGACACGCGCCGTGCGGTTCGCGCCCTGGGTCTTGTGCGCGGCGCTCGCCGGAGCCGCCACCTTCTTCGCGCTGCGCGCTCCGACGTCGAATGGTGCGCTGAAGACCGAGCGATCCGTCGTTCGCGCGACGCTCGTGCTCCCGAAGGGCATGGTCTTGCCCGTGGGCGACCGGTTCGTCGCGGTCTCACCCGACGGGACCCAGGTCGTGGTCTCGATGCGTCTCGAGGATGGAACGTCGCCGCCGTCCTTGCACGTGCGTGATCTTTCGCGCCTCGAGTACCGCGCGCTCTCCGGCACCGAGGAAGCTGCGTACCCGTTCTGGTCGCCCGACGGCCAGTCGATCGCCTTCTTCGCCGGGCGGAAACTGAAACGGGTCGACCTCGCCGACGGCATCGTGCGCTCGATCTGCGACGCCGGGGCCGCGCGCGGCGGAGTGTGGGGACGAAGGGCACCGTCGTCTTCGCGCCCGGCGCCGTGGGCGGGTTGGCAACCGTCGACGACTCCGGAGGCGCGGCGCGGCCGATCACCGAACCCGCGACGCCGTCGGAATCGCATCGCGTCCCGCAGATGCTGCCGGACGGCCGACGGTTCCTGTACTACGTCATCAACGCCGCGAAACCAGGCGTTTACAGCTTCGATCCCGCGACACGAGAATCGCGTCTCGTCCTGGCGGGCGAGACCGAGGCGGTGTTCGTCGAGCCCGGTGCGCTGGTGTTCGGCCGCGACGAGAACCTGGTGGTCCAGCCGTTCGATTTCGAGCGCCTCGAACTCACGGGGAGCCCGAAGCCCATCGCCGCGGGCGTCCAGTGGGACAGCCGGCGCGCCTCGGTCAGCATGGGCATCTCGTCGCGCGGCACGCTGGTCTACCAGCCCGTCGCTCGCGCGAGCACGTACAAGCTCGCCTGGATGGATCCGAAGGGCGAGCGGCAATCGAAAACTGACCCATCCGACGATCGAAAACTGACCCACCCTGGGCCGACTTCCTCCCGAGGATGGCCCACGTGTCGGTCGGGAGTGGTCTCCGCCGCGCGGGCGTGAACATCGCCGGCGACCGTGGTGAGACCTTCCTCGCCCTTCTCGACCTGGAGCGCGGTGTTCGGACTTCGCTGGGCGATCCGAAGGCGAAGTCCTACTACGGTGCGCCTGGTCGCACGTCGGGCAGCGCCTCATCACGACGGACTCGAATTCGGAAAGCTTGGTCAGCTTCTCGTTCGGCGGTGGTGGACCGACGCGACTTTTCGAGGGCGATATGGAATTCGAGCTTTCCGCGTCCTCGATCACGCCGGACGGACGCACGCTGCTGTCCTCGAAGACTTCGAAGCGCGACAAGATCGGCGACATCATGACGTTCGATCTCGAAGAGGACCGGGTCCAGAAGCCGTTCCTGGCGACACCCGAGGCCGAGTGGAACCCGCTCATCTCGCCGTCGGGGGACGTCGTGGCGTACCTCGTGTCGAACGAAGGATCTGGGCGCCTTACTGAAGGTCGTCGCGCATCCGACGCCGTCCGCGTCGGTGCAGGTGTCCCCGACCCGAACCACACTGGTCTACGGCTGGTCGTCCGCTGGCGAACTCTACTGGTTGGACCTGTCGCGGAAGATGTGGAGCGCGACCGTGTCCAGTGCGGGCGGACAACTGGACGTGGGCGCGCAGAAGCCCATGTTCGATGGCCGCGTGATGGACGAGGGGCAGAGCATTTTGGCCTATGACATCCCGCGCGAGCGCTTCCTGATCGCGATCGAGGATAGCCAGCGCGAAGACGCGCAGCTCATCCTCGTTAGCGCTTGGCGACCGGAGTCCGGCGGCGCGCAGTCCACTCGACAGTAGGCCTCTTTCCGTGCGAGGCGTTGGACCGACGCAGAGGAGGGCGAGCCCCTCGCGGACGTACGGCTCGATGGTGTCGCGCGGATTTCGAACCTGGCGGGCGAGCGTCGTCGTCGGGCGAGCGCGAAGTCGCGCTCGTGAATCCCTGGGCTCGGCCAGCTGGGGGATCGACGACTCAGAGCGTGTGAAGAGTTCACACGCGACGCGCCGCGGGAGCGGCGCAGATGGCGTCTGAGAGCGTGTAGGCTCGATTCTTTCACACGCTCTCAGAACAGCGGCTCGAGCATGCGCCCGTCCTCCGCGGACATGCTCCAGACCAAACTCGACGGCGCGTGGTCCTTCATCGCGGCGCCGTACTCCGCGAGTCCCGGATCTCGGGCGGGACCACGAGTCCCTCGTCCTTCGAGCCGAGCCACCAGCGCGACCACATCAGCTCCTCTTCACGCTGGCTCATCGCGTCGTCAGCACTCAACTTCGCCAGCAGGCTCTGGAGCTTCGCCTTGCGGTAGCGCAGCAACGTCTCGGCGCGCTGGTCGTCGTGCGCCTTCAGCCTCTCGTAGCGACGCATGCGATCGCCGGCTAACTGAGCATCCGGGAGCGCCGCGCGTGCGCGGGCCAGTTCGAGTTCGAGCTGCGCGACCTCGGCGTCCTCCGCCGAACTGGACCGACGTTGGAGGATCTCCGCTTGCAGATCGC
>JAYTBY010000418.1:0-8189 GCA_043736755.1 Planctomycetota bacterium
CGGACCGGTGAACTTGTGGCTCCCGAAAGAAACTCCGCGCCGATCCACCCCGCTCCGCAGGCGAGCGCCGCAACGGTCGTGATCCGGATCAGCCGGCGGGCGAAACCGGGGGTGGTCGACGGGGCTCCGAGTCGCCGCAATCCGGGCAGCAGGAGCGCCAAATTGCACCAAGACGTAATCGCCGTCGCAGCGCCGAGACCCCCGACGTCCATGTCGAACCCGACGACGAAGACAAGGTTCAGGACGGAGTTCATGACCAGCATGGCGATCGCGATGCGCACGGGTCCGGCGAAGTCGCCGAGGGCGTAGCGCGTGCGCGCGACGAGTCCCGCCGCGCCGGCGGGCAGGATCGCCAGCGTCAACGCGCGCAAGCCGTCCGCGGTGCGCGCGACACCCTCCTCGCCGAAGGCGCCGTGCTGGAAGCAGGCTGCGACGATCGGTCCGGCGAAGAGCATCAGTCCGATCGTCGCCGGGATCGCGAGGAACGCGATGGCGAGGTGGGTCTCGTCGTGCAGCTTCCTCAGGCCGCTCATGTCGCGCACGTGACCGAGTGCTGTCAGCGCCGGGAAGACCGCGCTGGTCGCGGCGATGGAGACGAGCGACAGCGGCAACTGCTGGAGCCGGGTCGCGTAGTACAGCGCCGTCGGGCCCCCGTTCGCGAGCAGGCTCTCGGCCATGAACCCGTCGATGAGCACGTTGACTTGGTAGACGGCTGCGCCGATCGCGAGCGGCGCGCTCGAGCGCAGGATCGTCCAGACTTCGCGCCAGCGCACGTTCGGCGCACGCGTCGTTCCACTGCGCGCCGTGAGCAGCCCGTTCTCGCGCAACGCGGGGACCTGGACGAGGACGAGCAGAACGCCGCAGACGAGGACCAGCGTCGCGAGCTCGCGCGCCATGCTGAATTGCGCGTCGAAACCGGGTGGTCCGTTCGCGAGGTCCTGTACGTGCTTCGTCGCGACCCACGCCAGTGCACCGACCCACGCGACGTTCATCACGACGGGCCCCAGGCTGGGCGCGAGGAAGTGGCCGCGCACGTGCAGCGCTCCGCCGGCGACAGCCGCGATGCAGGCGAAGATCACGAAGGGCAGCATCCGCGCCGTCAGTTCGCGCACCGGCCCCGGATCGGAACCGAGCCACGGCCAACCCGTGATCGGCATCACATCGGGCAGGACGAGCACGATGAGCATGCCCAGCGCGCAAAACGCAGCGGAAAACCAGGCGACGGTTCGCAGGATCGCGAGGAAGAGTCGGCGCCCGGCCTCTTCACCCTCCTCGGCGTCGGTGCGCGTCAAGGCCGACTGCATCGCCGTAGCCATGGCGCCCTCGCCCATCAGACTGCGGAACAGGTTCGGCACGCGCCAGGCTGTGACGAAGGCGTCGTTGATCGCCGACTTGTCACCGAAAACCGCGGCCGCGAGGCTCTCGCGCACGTAGCCGAGGATGCGGCTCGCGAGTGTCAACCCCGACACGAGCGCCGTGCGCCGCACGAGCTTCGTGTGACGTCCGACGACATCGACGCCACGCTCGGGCCGGGCTTCGGAGTGGTTCGGCACGGAACCGCAGACTATCGACGCGCACAGGCTCGCCGGTAGAGCTGCTCGCGCGAGAGGGCTCGCGAATCGTGGACTGGCCCAGTTCCACGGGGGCCGAGCACGAAGCGCGTGCGCCGCCGCCCCGTCTCACCGCGGGACGAATCCGGGCAACGTGAGGAGCCAGCGCGCGATGTGCGCGCTCGCACGATCCGCATCCGCGCCGAGCAGGTGGGACCCGTCCGTCGTCGCGTAGCCGCCGCCGAAGAGGTCGAGGTAGGGCACGTCGATGTCGGTGCACATGCGCACGAACTTCTCGCGCGGGAAGGCCTTGTTCTCGACGGCTTCGACGCCGAGTTCCGCCGGTAGACGCACGCACGCGATCGTCCAACCGTCGTTGCGCATCGCGGCCAGTTCGACCTGCAATTCGGCGAGCCGCTCGTCGAGCGCCGGGCGGTTTTCCTCGCGCAGCAAGCCGTCGTACAGACCCTCTTGGCGTCGCGGCTGTACGTCTTCGGCGCCGCGGCCGCGCAGCCAGGAGTTGATCTCGACCGGCCGAAGCAGGCGTTGACGCAGAACGTCGAGCTCATCGTCGAGCCGACGGTCGATCCTCTGCATCGGAGACAGTTGGCGCTCCAGCTTGAGCATGTGCACGAGACGTGGGAGAGGTGGCGAGTTCAGCGCCGCCGGGCTCAAGCACACGACGAGACGGCGCGGCGGGAGCTCGCGCGCCGCGCGCAAGAGGTAGCGCACCTGCGCGAGTGCGCCCCAGAGAACGCCGGCGTTCGTGATCCCCTCGCGCTGGAAGACCCGCAGCGAAATGCCCGACGACGTGCGGCTGTCGCCCACGACGAGCACCGAAGCGGCATTCGCGTTCCCGAAGATCGAGAGGATCGACTTCGCCCACGGGAAGTCGACGTTGCGCTCCACGGCGGGATCGAACTTCCAGTAGGTCGACGGCGCGTCGGGGTCGGCGATGGTCCGCCACCCGAGGAGCAGCGCCGCAGCCGCCGCGACGACGATTCCGATCGGTCCCGGTCCGAGCCAGAAACCGCGGTGCGCGCGTGTTCGTCGAGCTGTCGTGCGCGGCGTCATGGATTGCCCGGAGTGTGTGAAGACATCTCGCGCGGCGGGCCACGGAAGCGGCGCCACTCGTTTCTCTGAGGCCTTAGGCTCGATTTCTTCACGGTCGCTCAGAACTGGAAGTAGAGGAACGGGATGGACGCACCGCGGTCGTGCAAGGCGATCAGCACGAGCCACGCGGACGCGACGACCATACGACGCGCGGCGGACTTCTCGAGCCCGTACCACTCATGCGCGGCTTGCCCGGCGTGCAGCGCGAACACGGGCAGCAAGAGGAACAAGTGCGGCGACTGTGCGACGAACTCGAGGCCCAGCGGACCTTCGAACGGTGCGACGAACATGCGCTCGAGGAGATTCGTGGCGACGCCGAACGTCGGTGCCCGGAAGAACACCCATGCGACGTGGACGAAGACGAACACGATCACGATGCGCACGAGGCGCAGCGCGAAGTCGCCGACGCCGCGCACGGAATCGCGGCGACCAGCCTTGCGCCGATCGAGGCCGAGCGCACGCTCGACGGCGAGGCCGATTCCGTGCAACGCGCCCCACGCGACGTACGTCCACGACGCGCCGTGCCACAGCCCGCCGAGCAACATGGTGACGAGCAAGTTGGCGTACGTCCGCCATGGCCCGCGACGATTCCCGCCGAGCCCGATGTACAGGTAGTCGCGCAACCAACGCGACAGCGTCATGTGCCAGCGCGTCCAGAACTCGGAGAGGCTCCGGCTCATGTACGGAGCGCGGAAGTTCGCCGGCATCGTGAAGCCCATCAACCGCGCGACGCCGATCGCAATGCCCGAATAGCCGGCGAAATCAGCGAAAATCTGCGCTCCGAACCCGATGGCCGCGAACCACGCCGCGGTCGGACTCACCGTCCCCGAACGCACGGCATGGAATGCGTTGTCGACGTGCGGCGCCAAGCCGTCGGCCACCACCATCTTGAGGCCGAGGCCGCAGACGACCTCGTACATGCCCACCTGCACGCGCTGCCACGACAGCGGCCGACGATGGTCGAGCTGCGGCAAGAACTCGCGCGCGCGGACGATGGGGCCCGCGACGAGCTGCGGGAAGAACGACACGTACAACAGGAAGTCGAGGAAGCTCGAGCACGGCGCGAGTCGGCGCGCATGGACATCGAGCGTGTAGCTCATCGTCTGGAACGTGTAGAAGGAGATGCCGACGGGCACGACCCAGTCCGCGAGCCAACTCGGCGCGGATTCGCCGCCGCCACCGTCGAGACCGAGCGTCTGCAGGATGAGCGGCGTGTACTTGAAGAACGCGAGCAGCCCGAGGTTCAGCGTCAGCGCCGCGGCGAGCCAAGTATTGCGCGCGCGCCGCGTGTTCGACGCGTGGATGCGGCTGGCCGCGTAATAGTCGACGAGCGCCGAAAACCCGAGCAAACCCAAGTACTCCGGACGCCACCACGCGTAGAAGAGAAGGCTCAGCGCCAGCATGGCGAGCTTCGCCCCACGCAAGGGCAAGAAGCGCCACGCGCTCCACGCGACGACGAAGAAGAGCCAGAAGGAGACGGTGTCGAAACGCACGCGGGTGGGTGATGCGACCGCGCTGCGCGGGGACGTGACGGCCTGCTCGGGCGAAGTCTACCCCGTGGGTCGTGGGGTGTTTCCCCTTGGACCGTTCTGGGAGCGAGCTCGCCGGCCTCAGGACCCGCACGCGTTCCACAACAGCTCGAATCGCTCGCGCAGCTCGTGCGGGCCGACCCCTGCACGGGGAGTCAACCTCGGCAAGACGTACTCCCAGGCCCCGCCGCGGTCGAGGACATCACGGTCGTCCAGATAGCTCTCGTCGACGAGATAGCGGTGGTTCGCTTCCCAGGACTTCTCGCGATAGCCCTTTGCGCGCGCGTCGGTCTTGTCGCGCACGGCCTTTGACCAGGCCTTCGCGTCGCCACCCAAGTCGCGCGCGAGCTCGCTCATCCTGTCGATGAACTCGCGGCTCACGCCCGCGTGTTCGAGCACCTCGCGATCGATCGGCCGACCACGTCCGATGCGCCACGCCTCGAACACGTGCTCCGCGAGTTCGATCCACGGTGCAGTCGAAGCACTCACCCGCCCATCGGCGACCGGAGCGCCCGATCGCGCGACATTGCGCAGCACGCCCACGCTCTCGATCCCGTGATCCAAGAGCCGGTACAGGAGCTCCAGATCGTGGGTGAGCACCCACCACAAGTGGAGTTCGTCGATCGGTCGGAGCGGTTCGATGGAACGCACCGGAATCCCGGCTTCGGCCAGCGCCACGGCGTATCCCTCGGCGTTCCGACCCGCAGGTTCGGGCGCGCGAGGCACATCCAGCGCACGCAGACTCGCGCGTGTGGCGACCGGGATCTGGAAGCCCCGCAGAGCGCCGAGGTCCGTCGATTCGACTTCGCCCTCCGCTGCGTCCTTCGGCCTCAAGCGGTCGACATCGCCGCTGTCCTTCGTGAGCACGAGGAACTGCCGGTCTTCATCGCGCGCAACCGCGAGCAGCGCCGCCCCGATCTCGCGCATGCGCTCGGGATCGGTCGTCGCGAGCGCGTCGTCGAGAACGACGGGCAGCGGGTTCCCGTGCTCGATCTCGCGCAGGTACGCGAGGCGCACCGCGAGCAGCAGCTGCGCGCGCGTCCCGTCCGACAGTTGATCGAGCGTTCGAAGGGCCGTCGCGTCCTGTGCGTCCAGTGCTTTGATCACGAGACGCCCCTCCACGATGTCCGTGCGCAGCGAGTAGCGATTGCGCGTGAAGCGCGAGAACAGCGCGGCGGCATCCTCGACGACCTTGGGACGACTCGTCTCTTCGTGGGCCGCGCGCACGTCGGCCAGCAACGCGCACGCGAAAGCTCCGCCACGTGCCCGCGCGAACGCGGTCTCGAGCGCCGTGCGGCAGGCATCGCGCTCGGCCAGCGCATTCTCGAGGGAGCGGCCCTCCTGGGTCATCTGCACCTGGGTCTCGATCCGCGTGACCGCATTCGCGAACTCGTCGACCGGACGGGCTCCTGCGCGCGCGTCCTCGAGCGCCCGCTCGAGATCTTTCTCCGTCATCGCAGCGAGATCGGGACCCAGGTCGCGTTCGAGGCGCTTCACATGGAGCGCGGCGGCGTCGCGACGCGAACGCGCCGACTTCCAGTCTTCGAGACGCTCGAGCCGGGTGCGCAGTCCGTTCTCGTCGTCCGGTTCGAGGCCGGCGCGGCGGTACACCGCCTCGACCTCGCTCGCGCTGGCTTCCCCGTCGCGTTGCGCTCGTTGCGCCTGCCCGATCTGATCCTCGCGATCCTTTTGGAGCGAGACGAGTTTTCCGCTCCTCGTGCGCTGATCGGCTACGCGCGTTTTCGCCGCGACGAGATCGAGAACCTCCGTGACGTCGAGTGACCGCAAGCGGTCGTTCAGCTCGGCGAGCCGCGCGGTACGAGCGGTCCGCAGGCGCTCGCATTCGGCTCCGATCTCGGCGCGATCGCCACGGGCTTGACGCAGTTCACCCCGAGCGCTCGCGACTGCGGTGAGCAGCCGGTCCGACGATTGCGCCGTCACGCCGAGCCGCGCAGCGATGTTCTCGCGCCGCCGCGCGAGGCCCCGAGCATCCTCCTCCGCGCTCGCGAGAAGGCTGGCGAGATCCTGACGTCGCGCCGCGAGCGGCTTCGCATGCGCCGCCTCCGCGGCCCGAGTTCGCAGTGTGTCGAGGCGCCCGCGCACGGCTTCCGCGGTCCAGGCTTCGGGCAAAACTTCGCCAGTACGCGTGAACGCTGCCTCGTGGTCACCTCGGGTCGGACCGCGCGCTGTGGGTTCCGAGCGTGCACCGAAGAAGGCGACAAGTGCGAGGAGCGCGAGTCCGGCGAACGCGACGTGAACGAAGGCCAGCGCGATGGCGAGCACGAGCAGGATTGCGGCCAAGACAAGCAAGAACGTGCGCGAGCGTCCTCCGCCGCTCGCCTCGCCGGGCGTCCCGAGCCAGTCCTCGAGCGCCGCGAGCGCGCGGCCCTCGGGCGGCGCGGCCGGCGCGGTTGCGCCAATCACGCTGAGCTGCGCCTGGATCTGGAACTCGCGCTCCGCCAGCGTGCTCGCGTCGCGCGCGAACGCCTGGAGCTCGGCGTCGAGCGCTTCGTCGAAGCCCGCGAGCCGGTCGAGGTCCGCGCCCGGCCAAAACCCCGCGGCCGCGCGCGCCTCGCGCACCTCGGCCTTCGTGAGCGCGGCCTCGGCGGCGCGCAACGGCCTCTCCGCGTCGCCCAGGGCTTCGACGCGCCCATCGAGCTCGTCGAGCTGCGCGTCGGGAATCGGCGCAGCGAGCCCGAGCTTCGCGATTTCGACCGCGAGACGCACTTCGTCGCGCCGCGCATCCGCGATCCGGCCGCGCGCACCGGTGAGCCGCGCGCCGATCCGTTCCAGTTCGTCCTTCTCCTTGCCTTGCAGGAGTTCGATCTTTTCGGGGTACGCGTCGAGCTCGGCTTGCAGTGCCGCCAACTCACGTACGACTCGCGCTCGACCGAGCGCCGCCTCGAGCACCCCCACACGCTTCGCCGCGGTGCGCGCGTCGTGCAGCTTGCGACGCAGGTCGTCGAGCTGCTCGGCCTCGCGGAGCACGGCGCCCTGCGCGTCCCGCACGGAACGCCGAGCATTCTCCGCCGCCTGGAGATCCCGGGACTGCGCGAGGCCCGCCTGCTTGCCCGGACGCAAGGCGGCTTCGACCGCGAGCACGTCGTACCCGCCGCGCAGCTCGCGCTGGAGGTGTTCCTGGATGTCCTCTTCTTCGCCGAGCGCTAGGGCGTCGAGGTCCACGAGCATCTGGCTCGACTGCGACCATGTGGGCAACTGCGGTGCCGTCGCGGGACTGCCGTCGCGGAACCAGATCGTGCGCTGACCGTCGCGTCGCGCGGTCCACTCGCTGCCCTCGATCTCGAAACGTGCCTCGAGGTCGACGTATCCCGCGGCCGGCGAGTCCGCATCCCACAGGAGCGCTCGTAGCGCGCGCACGATGCTCGACTTGCCGATTCCGTTCGGGCCGTGCAGGACGCGCACCCGGCCAGCGAGGTGCTCGGGACCGAGCTTCAATCCGTGGCGCAGGCCCGCGAGCCGCTCGATGGAAAGCGCCCGGAGCTTCACGTGCTCACCTCGCGGTCGCGGCGCGTCGCGAGCAGGTCGTCGAGGGCGGTGAGTCCCGCGACCCGCAGCTCGTTCGCGAGCACGTCATCGGAGATCTCGTCTCGACGCAGGCTTTGGAAGCCGGTCTGCGACGCGAGCCGCTCGAGCTCGCGGCGTGCCAAATGCACGAGCCGTCCCCGTTCGGGCGCGATCGTCGGGTCGTCCGAGCCGCCGGCGAGGGCCAGCACGCGCTGCGCAAGGAGACCCGGTGGATCCGACTGTCGCGCCAACTCGGCGAGGTCGAGCGCCGGACTCGCGTGATCGAGCACCGCATCGACGAAGTAGAGCCGTTCTTCGATGACCGGACGCAGTGACTCGCTCGGGAAGCGCTCGATCGCCGCGCGCAGTTCGCGATGGAAGCGCGAACGCCCGACGAGCTCGAAACGGAGCCCAACCGCGCGCACGCCGCCGAGCTTGGAGCGTTCGCGAGCTTCGAAATCCTGGAGCGCTC
>JAYTBY010000419.1:0-3718 GCA_043736755.1 Planctomycetota bacterium
GACAACGTGAAGATGGAAGTCGAACTCCTCATCCCGGTCGCGATGGACGAGCAGCTGCGCTTCGCCATCCGCGAAGGTGGCCGCACGGTCGGCGCCGGCGTCGTCACCAAAATCCTCAAGTGACGCTCCTGGGCAGCGCACGCCGGACGCGCAACGCGTCCGGCGAGCGAGCGCCCATCCAGAGCCCAGCAGTACCCGTGACCTCCGCTTCGCTTCGGTAGTGGTAATGAAATGAAGATCAAGGAACGTTTCGTCTACCTCGAATGCACGACGTGCGGGAACCGCAACTACACGACGCACAAGCGTCTGAAGGCGACGTACAAGCTCGAGAAGTCGAAGTACTGCCGGTTCTGCCGCAAGCACCTGCCGCACAAGGAAAAGAAGCTCTGACGCGCCGGAAGCCCTCACGGGTTTCACCGCGGACGCTCCTTCCGACGCCGCAGCTCGACGCTGCGCGACAAGCCGCCTGACCGCATCGCTTCCGACACCTCTGCACCCACCCGCACCGTCTTCGCCCCAACCGTCTCCGCCCGCAGCACGTTCACGAGTACCCCATGGCCTACAAACAAGATCAAGGTCGCTTCGCGCGCCTGGCAGCGTTCTGGTCGCTCGCCATTCTGATCTTCTACGGCTGCACGTCGCTCTACACGACGCTGCTCGGGTACTTCCCGAACTCGATGGCGAAGCCGTTCGTGGCCTCGATGCCGAAGGTGCCTGTCCTGGGTGTGCCCCTCAACCTCGGCATGCTCGTGTCGGCTCTCGTCCTGGCCGTCTCGATCTGGGCGCTCTACCGCGTCTTGGAGCGCCCGAAGTACGCCGACGTTCTCATCGAGACCGAGAGCGAGTTGCGCAAGGTCACCTGGCCGACGATGCCCGAGGCCGTTCGGTCCTCGGTCGTGGTCATCGCCTGCGTCCTCTTCCTCATGGCCTTCTTGGCCGGCGCCGATTGGGTACTCGGCCGTTGGGCCGAGCGCCTGCTCCTCGGATCCTGAACCATGGGAACTTCACTCGAGACCGGTGCTGCGGGGAGCCAAGCCATGGGCATGAGGTGGTACTTCGTCCGCTGCCAGTCGGGCCGCGAAGACAGCATTGCGAAGAACGCTCTGCTGCGCTTGAAGATAGCCGGCGTCGCCGACGTCGTGCCTCAAGTGCTCGTCCCCTTCGAGAGGGTCACCGACCTCAAGAACGGGAAGAAGCGCGTCAAGAACAAGAAGCTCTACCCCGGCTACTTGATGGTCCAAGCGGATCTCGAGGACGCCGAGGACACACGCGTGATCAAGGCGCGCAGCACGTTGCGGGAAGTCGACGGTCTCGGCGATTTCCTAGGAACGCGCGGTGAACCGACCGCGATCAACGACGCCGACGTCCAGAAGACGCTGGCGCGCATGTCGGAATCGGAATTGCGCCCGCAGGTCACGATTGGCCTGCACAAGAGCGACATGGTCAAGATCAAGTCCGGAGCGTTCGACGGCTTCGAAGGAGTCGTCGATGACGTGAACCCCGAGAAGGGGACCGTCAAGGTCATCGTGACCATCTTCGGGCGTCCCACCCCCGTGGAACTCGAATACTGGGAAGTCGAGCCGATGTGATCGGCGTGCGCGCGTCGCTCCGGTTCGATCCGGGGTCCGCGCGCCGGAAGAACGAGTCAACAGATGGCCAAGGAAATAACAGGCAAGATCAAGCTGCAGTGCCCCGCCGGGAAGGCTACGCCTGCGCCGCCAGTCGGCCCCGCGCTCGGCTCCTACGGCGTGAACATCGCGGCGTTCGTGAAGCAATTCAACGACGCCACGCGTGCTCAAGATGGGCTGATCATCCCGGTCGAGATCACGGTCTACAAAGACCGGACCTTCGACTTCATCCTCAAATCACCGCCGGCTTCCGTGCTGCTGAAGAAGGCCGCGGGCGTCGCCAGCGGTGCCGCCACGGTCGGCACGCAGATCGTCGGCAAGGTGACCCGCAAGCAGGTCGAAGAGATCGCGAAAATCAAGATGCCCGACCTCAACTGTCGCGACATGGCGGCGGCGATGAAGATCGTCGAGGGCACCGCGCGCTCCTCCGGTATCCAGGTCGAAGGCTGATACGAGGAGCCTCAGAACAACCATGGTGAAGCGCAGCAAGCGATACGAACTGGCGGCCTCTCAGGTCGACCACAACCGGACCTACGACCCGGGCGAGGCTCTCAAGGTCATCAAGAACTTGCCAGCAGCGAAGTTCGACGAAACCGTCGAAATCGCCGTGCGGCTCGGG
This sequence comes from Planctomycetota bacterium, assembly GCA_043736755.1. Taxonomy (GTDB): domain Bacteria; phylum Planctomycetota; class UBA1135; order UBA1135; genus JAEUHZ01. The sequence goes on from JAYTBY010000419.1 coordinate 2,248, forward strand.
ATCGACCCCAAGAAGACGGACCAACTCGTGCGCGGCGCTGTGTCGCTGCCCAAGGGTTTGGGCAAGACCGTGAAGGTCATCGTCTTCGCCGAAGGCGACAAGGCGGAAGCCGCGCGAGCGCAGGGGGCCGACCTGGTTGGTTCCGGCGACCTCGCTGACAAGATCCTCGGTGGCTGGATGGACTTCGACATCGTCATCGCCAGCCCCGACATGATGAAGCACGTCGGCAAGCTCGGTAAGGTCCTCGGTCCGCAGGGCAAGATGCCCAGCCCGAAGTCCGGCACCGTGACGGCCGACGTCGGGTCCGCGGTGAAGGAGTTCAAGGCCGGCAAGGTCGAATTCCGCACCGACGCCGGCGGCAACATCCACGCCCCGCTCGGCAAGCGCAGCTTCGCGGTCGAGGATCTTCAAGCGAACTTGAAGGTGTTCCTCGATCACATCTCCGGGATGCGACCGCCCGCTGTGAAGGGCGAGTTCCTGCGCAAGATCTCGATCTCCACCACGATGGGCCCCGGCCTAGCGATCACCTGGGAGGTAACCCATGCCTAGTTTGATCAACCGCCTGATCGTCCGCGATCTGGCGACCGCGTTCCAAGGCGCCGAGGGTCTGATCGTTCTGACCTACGGCGGACTCACGGCCGTCGAGAACGAGACGTTGCGCGACAAGCTGGCCGAGAAGGGCTGCGAGCTCCGCCTGGTGCGGAACGCCTTGGCCCAACTCGTGCTCAAGCAGCGTGGGCACGACGTTCCGAGCGAGCACTTCAATGGCAACGTGGCCATCGCCTTCGGCAGCACCGAAGCCGTCATCCACGCAGCCAAGGTGCTCAACTCGGCCGAGACGAAGAAGGTCAAGAAGGCCGTGGTCCGGCTGGGCATCCTCGAAGGGCGCCTGCTCTCCACCGCGGACGTCGTCGAACTCGGCGGTGTGCCCGATCGTCCGACCCTGCAGTCGAAGCTTCTCGGTTGCCTCAGCGGCCCGCCGCGCGGCATCGTCAGCACGATGAACGCCGTTCCATCCGCCCTCGTGCGCGTCCTTCAGGCGCGTGCGGACCAACTCGAGAAGACCGCCGAAGTCCCGGCGGCCTGACCGACACGATTCCTCACGTCGTGGCTGCCCCTCGGGAGCGGCGCCGCGGCGACCCCACCAGATCCCGCGTCTCCTCCTTTTGAAGGATGTAGTGCCATGTCCGACAGCAACACGATCGAACTCGAGCCGGAACTCCAGTCCATTGCCGCCAAGATGGACGGTCTGACCCTCCTCCAGGCCTCCAAGCTGGTGAAGTACCTCGAAGGCCACTGGGGCGTCAGCGCGGCGGCCCCGGCCGCGGCGGCAGCTGCCGCCGGCGGTGCCGTGGCTCCGGCGGCGAAGGAGGAGAAGACCTCCTTCGACCTCCACCTCGAAGCGGCCGGTGACAAGAAGATCGAAGTCATCAAAGTCGTCCGTGCGATCACGGCCCTCGGCCTCAAGGAG
>JAYTBY010000420.1:0-3714 GCA_043736755.1 Planctomycetota bacterium
GGAACGGCGCTCTTCGCGCTGGCCACCACAACTCAGGCTCAGAATCCGCCGCTCGACACGATTCGCGTCGCCACCGGGCTCGCGCGACCGTTGTTCGTCACGGCTCCCGTTGGCGACACCGCGCGCGCGTTCATCGTCGAGCAGCGCACCAACGCGGCCATCGGTCAGATCCGCATCCTCGCCCTGCCCGCGAACACCTTGCAGGTCGCGCCCTACCTCTCGATCGCTGGCCTCAGCACGAGCGACGAGGAAGGCCTCCTCGGCCTGGCGTTCCACCCGAACTTCGCCACGAACGGATTCTTCTACGTCTACTACACGGTCGGCGGGAACAACACGGTGCGGCGCTTCCAGGCCATGGCACCGTTCGCGACGTCGACGAGCGCCGACGGCGCGAGCAACACGCAGGTCATCACGTTCAGCCACCCGACGAACGGCAACCACAACGGTGGCTGGCTCGGCTTCGGACCCGACGGCTTCCTGTACGTCGGCACGGGCGACGGCGGCAGCGGAAACGATCCGAACGGCAATGGCCAGAACATCAACTCGTACCTCGGCAAGATGCACCGTCTCGACGTCGACGGGGACGACTTCCCGGGCGACGCGACGCGCAACTACGCCATCCCGGCGAGCAACCCATTCGCCGGCGCGACCCCAGGCTTGGACGAGATTTGGTCCTACGGTCTGCGCAATCCGTGGCGTAACGCCTTCGACATGACGACGGGTCAGCTCTACATCGCGGACGTCGGTCAGAACGCGGTCGAGGAAGTGAACGTCGAGCCGGCGAACACTTCGGGCCGCAACTACGGTTGGCGCTGCATGGAAGGCAACAGCTGCACGGGGCTTTCGGGGTGCACGTGCAACGGGCCCACGCTCACGGGCCCGGTCCACGTCTACGCACACGGTTTGGGCTGTTCGGTCACCGGCGGATTCGTCTATCGCGGCAGCGCGATCTGCGGTCTCCAGGGCACCTACTTCTTCGCGGACTACTGCACGGCAACGCTCTGGTCGTTCCGTTACGCGGGCGTGAACAATCCGGCCATCACGAACCGCACGACGGAGCTCGCTCCGGGCGCCGGTCTCAGCATCGGTCAGATCACGGGCTTCGGTCAGGACGCGCTGGGCGAGATCTACATCTGCGAGCGCGGCAACGGCACGACCGGAGAGGTCTACAAGATCGTGCCCGGCACGATCGTCGACTGCAACGCGAACACCATCCACGACGGGTGCGACATCGCGAACGCGACGAGCCTCGATGCGAACACGAACGGTGTTCCCGACGAGTGCGAGTCGAGCGTCACGCCGTTCTGCTTCGGCGACGGCACGGGCACCGCCTGCCCGTGTGCGAACAACGGCGTCGCGGGCAACGGCTGCGCGAGCTCGGTCAACGCGAACGGTGCGAACCTCTCCGCCATCGGAACGGCCAGCATCAGCGGCGACAGCTTGCTGCTCGTCGGCGATGGGATGCCCAACAGCTCGGCGCTGTACTTCCAGGGCACGACTCAGGCGAACGCGGGCGCAGGCACGGTCTTCGGTGACGGCAAGCGCTGCGCGGGTGGTTCGGTCATCCGTCTCGGCACGAAGCTGAACAGCATCGGGCAGTCGACGTATCCCGAGATCCTCGACCCCATCATCTCCGTCAAGGGGATGATCCTGTTCGGGCCGCAAACGCGCACGTATCAGGTTTGGTACCGCAACGCGGCCGCGTTCTGCACGTCGGACACGTTCAACCTGACGAACGGCTTGTCGGTGGTCTGGGTGAACTGACCTCGCTAGACCGGTCAACCACGGTTGACTGGTCTGTTCGCTGGTCCATGTTCGAGGCTCGGTCTCGCGTTGGCGGGGCCGAGCCTCGATCGCATGTTCGGCTGATGTTTCCACCAAGTGAGAGGCATCAGACAAGGTGTGGTCGTTGCTCCAGGAGCGATCCGTGGGGAGGGTGTGCGATCAGGTCGCGAGAATTCACTGCGAGATGCGCGCGTTGTCTGCGGATCCGAGGCGGAGGACCGGAAGGGCGGGCTCGCTTGGAGAACGAGCATGAATGGGATCCACGCTGGCCATGCCCTACTCGTCACGCACGAACACGGCTCGTGCTACCCACAGGGCTCACGCTCGAGGAGCGTGCCGCGCAGTCCACGATGTCATCGCGGATTGTCTGGGAGGAGCCCATGTCCCTGATCCTTGGGCAGTTCCGTCGATGACGTGACGAGCGCAGGTCACCACAACCACCACGCAGGCCGGGACTTAAGGCTTTCTGCCTCCAGCGGCGGGGCCAGACAGTCAGGGAAGCCGACCCCCACAGGCCAGAGCTATGGGCCGGCAGGGTCTTTCAAGGGAGGAACGCACAGCTTGCTGTAAGCGCTTCTATGCTGGCGAGATGCGAGTTCCTCGAGGCGAGCAACCGGCAGCACCGTCCCCCGAGCCGTCCTCGCCGGTCGAGGCCAGCACAGAAGTTCTCGCCCGACTACGCACGGGAGACGTTGCTGCCCTCGAGGAGCTCTTCGCCATCTACGGGAAGCGTGTCTTCCGGGTCTGCCAGGGCATTCTCGGAAACCGCGCGGATGCCGAGGACGCTACGCAGGAGGTTTTCCTGCGGGCATTCGAACACGCGCACTCGTTCTCCGGCACGTCGCGATATTCGTCGTGGATACTGAGGGTGGCGGCGAATCACACACTCAACCTGGCCAAGATTGTTCGGCTCAACCGCGGCGCGACGTTGAGTTCGGTTGCCGCGGAGACGATTCCCGGCACGGATTCGCCTGTGCGCGACGCCATGGGCCGCGAGCGGAGCGACGTGCTCGCGCGGTTGCTCATGGAACTGCCCGTCGACCGGCGCCAGGTGCTGGTGCTGCGCGAAATGGAGGGCCTCAGCTACGCCGACATCGCCGAGGTGCTTCAAGTCCCCGTGGGAACCGTGACTTCACGTTTGATCCGAGGCCGCCAGCAGCTCCGGACCCTGTTGCGGGAACGCGCGCCGAATCTGCTGGAATCGGGATGAAATCCCTGCCGCGGGTCGTCTTTCATGACGGATGGCCTGCCGGCGCACCCGTGAGTTCCTGAGCCCCGAGGAGTCTGCGCCACGGCTTGGCCATCGCGCGCGCCTCGGGCGTTGCGCCTTACTCCTTCTGGAACGCGAGTCGCGCTTCGCTCGCCGACATCGCCTGACGGTGTCGAGCAACCTGCGCATCCATTTGCGCCGCGTGCGCGCGCCGCGCGCAGTCGCGTCACTTGGCGTGTCGCGCAACGTAGTCCCGCGCCTTGGTCTCGTAGTCCGCCGACTTCAGGCCGATGGTCTTGGCCTCGGCGACCGCGTCCTCGAGCGAAATCCCGCCGTTGAGTACGCGCCAGGGGATCCACACGGCTCCGACCCGGTTGGCGGATGAGCAGTGCAAGAGGATCGGACGCGCCGCTGCGTTCAGAAGTTCACACACCCTATCGAAGACCTGGTCGGTGAGCTGGGCGGGACCTTCGAATGGCAGATTGACGTAGGCGATGCCCAGGCCTGTCACAACGGCCCGCTCATCGAAATCCTTGATCTCGCTCTCTTGCCGCAAGTTGATCACGGTCTTCACGCCGCCCTGCAACGCGCGCTCGAAGTCCGCCGGCTTGGGTTGGCTGGCGAGGAACACACCGCCGTAGGTGTGCAAGCGCGTGATCTCGCCGCACTCGTAAGGCTCGAGCTTCTCGGTTGTGATCGTGTTGTGCTCAGGCTGTGAA
>JAYTBY010000421.1:0-8165 GCA_043736755.1 Planctomycetota bacterium
GCCGAGCACCTGCTCAAGTCGTTCGTCGAGCTGCATCCGCACGCGATCGCCGAGAAGGTCGGGATCTGCGTCGAGCACTTCGCGACGAACGTGCAGGCCGAGATCGGCGGCAAGGCCAAGGCCATGATCGTCACGCGGTCGCGACTGCACGCGGTGCGCTACAAGCTGGCTGTCGATCGCTACGTGAAGGAGAAGGGGTACTCGTTCAAGGCGCTCGTCGCGTTCTCGGGCAAGGTCGTCGACGGCGGGCACGACTACACGGAGTCGAACATGAACTCCGTCGGCCAGGATCAGTCGATCAGCGAGTCCCAGACGGCGAAGGCGTTCGAGCGGCCGGAGTTCCGGTTCCTCATCGTCGCCAACAAGTTCCAGACGGGGTTCGACCAGCCGCTGCTCCACACGATGTACGTGGACAAGAAGCTCGGTGGCGTGAACGCGGTGCAGACGTTGTCGCGACTGAACCGCACGCATCCGGAGAAGAAGGGCACGCTGGTCCTCGACTTCGCTAACGAAGCGGCGGAGATCCAGGCGGCATTCCAGCCGTACTTCGAGACGACGCTGCTGTCGGAGGCGACGGATCCCAATCTGCTGTACGAGCTGCAGCAGCAACTCGCGGCGTTCCCCGTGTTCACGCAGGGCGACGTCGATGCCTTCGCCAGGGTGTTCTTCGATCCGAAGGCGACACAGGACCGACTCTATGCGGTGCTCGGGGTTCCGCTTGGGCGCTTCGGTGAACTCGAGCCCGACGAGCAGGACGGCTTCCGCGGACAAGTGACCGACTACGTTCGGCTATATGCATTCCTCTCGCAGGTGCTGACCTTCGCGGACGCGGATCTCGAGAAGCTGTACGTCTTCGCGCGTCACCTCCGGCGACTCCTGCCTGGTGACCAGGCCGAGCTGCCCAGCGAAGTACAGAACAACATCGACATGGAGTCGTACAGGCTCCAGCGCACGGGCACGGGCAAGGTGGCGTTGAAGCGCGACCTCGCACTCCTCGATCCGGCCGGGTCGCGGGCCAAGCGGGGCACGCCGGCGGACGAACTCGAAACCCTGTCGCGCATCATCGCCGAGCTGAACGAGCGGTTCGGACTCAACCTCGGGCCGGAGCACCGGATCACGCTGAGCCAGATGATGGACCGGCTCGACATCGACACCGCGTTGGATGCGGCGGCTCGAGCGAACACGCGTGAGAACGTGCGCTTGACCTTCGATCAGAAGGTCGAGAACGTCATCCAGGAGATCGTCGATTCGAACTTCGATCTCTACAAGCGGATCACGGACGACCGCTCGTTCGGCGAGGCGGTCAAGAACCTGCTGTTCGACCAGTACTTGCGTGCGCACAGGAATGCCGAGGAGCTGATCAAGCGCGGCGAGTCCAAGACGCTCGAGTTCAAGTCGACACTGCGCTGGAATCTCAAGGAGGACAAGCAGGACGACAAGGCGATCTCGCACGCAGTCCTGAAGACGATCGCGGCCTTCATGAACACAGAGGGCGGCGATCTGCTGATCGGCGTCGCGGACGACGGATCGATCGTCGGGATCGAGCCCGATCAGCTCGAGAACGACGACAAGTTCATGCGGCACCTCACCCAGGTCGTGCGCAATGGGCTAGGCGATCGCGCGGGAACCTGCATCGATCCGAAGACACAAATCGTCCAAGGTAAAGTGGTCTGCATCGTCAGTTGCCAGCGCAGCCCCGAGCCCGTGTACCTGAAGTGGAAGGGACTCGAGAAAGCGGCAGATGGTGACTTCTTCGTCCGAAGCGGTCCGGGGACCACGTTGTTGGCGATCGAAAGCGCCAAGGAATACGTTCGGACGAGGTTCGTCGTGAGTCGTGCAATCGACTGATGTCCGCGCCAATGCTCTCGGCGCTCGCTCGACGCCCGAAACCGTCGTCATCATCGATCCGGGTTGGCCAACAGCATCCACGCTGACGCCTTCGACGCAGGCGATCGGGTAGCGCCCCCTCCGAGCGAGCGGGTGACAGCGGACGCCCGACTGTGCCCACTCCACCATGCCCTCGACGCGAGTGAGCGTCGCTCGGCCGTCTACGGAGCGTCGAGTTGTCCCGCGCGCCACTCCGCGAGCACTCTCTGGGCCTCGAGTCCCACCAGCCGAGGATCGTTCGCCACTTCCTCGAGCACTCGGATCGACCGGTTCGCGTCGAACTCCAGCGCGTGGATGGCGGCCCAGCCTCGGACGCCGGCTTCTTCATCGTCGAGCAGCTGGAGCAGCGCGCGCTCGCCATCGGCTCCGTGATCACGTAGCGCCAAGAACGCTTCGACGATGCGGCGGTGGTGCCTGTCAGCCCCCTTGGCATCGCCGTCCCACGACGCGGCTGCGTGGCCGAGCGCATGCCGCCGAAATGCCGCGGCGAACTTCTTCTCCAGAGTCCTCATCTCCGCACGCCGGCCGCGCAATTCGTCTGTCTAGGTTTCACCCGTCGATCGTACTCCACCGACGCCGACGCGCGGAATCGTACGTGGCTCGCAACCTTCGTCGAGCGGCTTTCGATCACTCGAACGAGTGGATGAAGTGCACGACGTGCGGCCACAGCTTCGTCACGAGGTCGTCGTTCGATGTGGCATCCGTGCGGATGTGGATCACGAGCATCACGACGCCGAACAGGGCGTGGTAGACGAGCGCTACGACGAGCACGACGCGGACGAGCAGGGGTGTGTGCATCGACCACGCAACTTTCGCGAGCAGTGCCAAGCCGATCGAAGAACCGGCCAGGATCGCGGCGGTCAGGAGGCTCGAGGCGAAGTCCTGCTTCGAGCCCGCGAGGACGTGCGCGAGGTGACCCACGAACAGCACCAGCGTCAGGATCACGAACGAACGGAAGAGTCGTGCGGGAATGGTCGGGTGAGCGCTCGCTGCGGACGAGCGACTCACGACTCGACCGGCTGCTGCGCGCTCTCCCACGCGCCGATGCCGCCGATCAGGTCTTCGACGCGCTCGTGCCCGGCGGCCATCAAGAGACTCGCGGCGATCGAGCTGCGGTAGCCGCCCGCGCAGTGGATCACGACGCGGCGAGTCTTCGGGACTTCGCCGACGCGCTGCGCGAGTTCGTCGAGCGGAACGAACACGCTCTTCGCGATGCGTTTCGCGGCGCGCTCACCGGGCTGGCGCACGTCGAGGACGAGCGGCGCGTCGGAGCCGGCCATCTGCGTCGCGAGCTCGGACGCGGTGTGACGACGGAACCGTCGCACGGAATCCGGTCGCTCCGCCGCCAGCGCTTCGAACCCGCCCGCCGCGAATCCGCGCACGTTTTCCAGGCCGATTCGGCCGAGGCGCAGCGCGGCTTCGCGCTCCTTGCCCGGCAGGGCGACGAGGATCACTGGCCGCGCGCGATCGAGAATCGTCCCGCACCAATGCGCGAACTTGCCGGACAGTCCGATGTTCAATGCACCCGCGATGTGGCCGCGCGCGAAGTCGTCGGGTTCGCGCACGTCGAGGATCAGCGCGCCCTTCGCGACATGGGCGAAGACCGTCGCGGGGACCAACGCCACGAGTTCGCTCAGAAGCACGTCGTCGAGCACGAGCCGATGCTTCTTGTTCGCCGCTGCCGCGTGCGGAAAGTACGCCGGCGGGTTCGGCAACTCGAACGTCGCGATCTCGACGAACTTCTCCTTCGTCATCGGCTGCAGAGCCCAGTTCAACCTCTTCTGGTCGCCGAGCCGACCGCTCTTCTCGTTCGAGATGTTCTTGCCGCACGACGAGCCCGCGCCGTGCGCCGGATAGACGACCACGTCGTCGCCGAGCGGCATGAGCTTCGCGTGCAGCGATTCGTAGAGCATCCCCGCGAGCGCCGGCGCGCTGATGCCCTTCGACGCCATCAAATCGGGACGTCCGACGTCGCCCAGGAAGAGCGTGTCGCCGGTCAGCACCGCCTTCGGGTTCTTCGCGTCCTCGACGAGATCGAACACGAGGATCGAGATCGATTCGGGCGTGTGGCCCGGCGTTTCGAGCGCGCGCAACACGACGGTACCGAGACTGATCTCGTCGCCATCCGCGAGCGGCTCGAACGCGTACTCAGCTCTAGCGCGCGCACCAAGGTAGATCGACGCACCCGTGCGCCGCGCGAGCTCGATGTGCCCTGACACGAAGTCCGCGTGGAAGTGCGTGAGGATCACGTGGCGGATCGTGAGCCCACGCCGCGCTGCGTCCTCCACGTAGATCTCGACATCACGACGCGGATCGACGATCGCCGCGTTGCCGCTCGCCTCATCGGCGATGAGGTACGACGCGTGCGCCAGACAGGCCAAGTAGTACTGCTCGAGGATCATCGTGACCCCGGGATCCTATCCCCGGGGCGCTCGCTCGGAACGAGCGAAGGTCCGCGCTCATCCGGCATCTTGCAGAAAGTTCTCCTGATTGTGGTCTCGCCGCGCCACGGCCCTCGAAGACGGCACGCCTGAGTCCTGGCCTCGGGCCCCCGAAATCGAAGAGGAGATCTCCCCCATGCGCCCCATCTTGCCCGCGTTGGCCCTCGCTGCCATCGCTCTGCTATCCACCTCCGCCTTGGCGCAGAACTACCCCCGCGCGGGATTTACAGCCCAACTCTCGACTCTGGCTCACGGCGTCTCGGGTCGCGTGACGATCGTCGACGCCGACACGTTGCGCGTCGACAACTTCAACTTCGACGGCCTGGCAATACAGGCTTTCTTCCGTGTGGCCCCGAACATCTCGGAAGGGTCCTTTGCTACGGGTCTCCAGATCACGCCGTCCGTCCCGAACACGCCCTTCGTCAACGCAACGTTGACCCTGAACCTGCCCGCGGGCACGAACCTCGACAACTACAACGCGGTGTCGTTCTGGTGCGCGCCGGCTGGATTCAGTTTCGGCAAGGGCACGTTCGGGCAAGCCCAGCCGCAGACGTACTGCACGGGCAAGCTGAACTCGGTCGGCTGCACGCCCTCGATGAGCACGATGGGCCTCTCGAACTCGAGTGGAACGGGCATGTTCCTGATCCGCGGCACGCAGTTCCGCAGCCAGCAGAGCGGCATCCTCTTCTACGGCTACGGTTCGGCGTCGACGCCGTTCCAAGGCGGCACGCTGTGCATCGCGTCGCCCATTCGCCGCACATCCGTTCAGAACGCCGGCGGCAGCGCGAGCGGCGCGGATTGCACCGGCGTTTACTCGCTCGACTTCAACGCGCGTATCGCGAGCGGGGTCGATCCGTTGCTCACTGCAGGCCGAAGCATCCATGCGCAGTACTACGCGCGCGACATGGTCTCGTCCTTCGGAACGAGCCTCTCGAACGCGGTGTCGTTCACGATCGCTCCGTGACTCTCGCCGGGGGCATCGTGGCGCGGGGGCCCGTCATCGCCTGGGCGGGCCTCCTCGCTCTCTCGGGTTCGGCGTTCGCGCAGGGCGAGACGGGCTTCCTGCGCGGTGAGGGCAAGCTCGACGTCGTGCTGTCCTACGACAGCGATTCGTACGACGTGTTTTTCCTCGGTTCGTCGCCCTTCGCGCCGCCGATCGAAGACGTCGAGCGCCAACGATTCGGGATCTACGCCGCGTACGGATTGACATCCGACATCGACCTGACGCTGAGCGGTGCGTACGTGAACGCCGAAGGTGGCGAGGAATTCGAGTTCGCCGAGGAATCGAGTCTCGAAAACGGCGTGGTCCAGCTGAAGTGGCGCGCGTTCGAGACCGAGCTCGGTCCAGGCCGCTTGTCGTTCCTCCTTGCTCCGGGGATCCAGTTCCCGCTCGATGACTATCCGACTTACGATGACAACGCGATCAACGGCATCGGCGAGCACGACGTCGTTTTGCGTGGGCGTGTGATCGCCCACTACCAGATCGGTCCCGTGTTCGCGGCGATCGAATCCGGGTACGACCACCGCAACGGCGAATTGAGCGACGAAGTCCCGCTGAACATCACCGTCGGGAGTTCGATTGGATCCCGCTTTTTCGCTACGGCGTTCTACTCCGCCATCTATGGCGATCCACGGACCGTCGATAGCCCGCTCGAGCCGATCACCGAGGACTACACGCGGTACGGCGTCGGCCTCTTCGTGAGCATCACGGAGGCATTGGGCGTGTCTCTTGGCGTGCGCCGGACGGACGAGGGCCGCAACGTGAGCGAGGGCTTCACCGTCGGGGCGGTCCTCCGGTTCTGAAGCGCGCCTTGCCGTACGGTCGACTCGGCCGCCTCCGCCCTGCCCCCGAAGAAAGGCCGCGAGTTCGGCCGGGACCTCGCGACCCGCGCTGGGTTCCAGGGCATTCTCGTGCTCGAGACCGCCATGATCCGAACCCTGCTCGCCGTTGCATCGCTCCTCGTGCTCCCCGCCGTGTCCGCCCCTGGCATCGCCTGGACCTCGGGCTTCGAGCAGACGCTCGAGCGCGCAGCGGCTGAAAAGAAAGTCGTCTTCCTGGCCGTCAACATGGACGGCGAGCGCGCGAACGACCGCATGGTCGAGAAGGTGTACCGCGACAAGGACGTCATCGAGCTCTCGGCGCGCACGTTGAACCTCGTCGCCAGCGCGGCCGAGCATGCGACGATGGACAAGGACTGCCCGCGTTTTCCGGACGTGCGTTGTCAGGACCATCGCCGCGTCGATACGGCAGCGCGCAAGGACGTGATCAAGGCCGACGCGCAGGGCCTCGTGCTCGCGCCACAGCACGTGTTCCTCGGGAGCGACGGCAAGGTGCTCCTATCGGTTCCCTACGAGATCGCGGCCGACGAACTCGTGTGGTGCTTCGTCACCGCGCTCACGAAGGCCGACCCGGCGACGGCACCGGCGATGCCGACTTCGGCGCGTAGTCCGCAGCGCCTCGTCCTCGGCGCGACGTCCGACCCGAACGGTGCGGACGGGGGCGCATCGCTCGTGCCACCGACGAAGAAGGAGGTCGCGGCGATCATCAAAGAGCTTCAGCAGGGCATGCAACTCGCCGGGCGCTATGAGGAACTCTCGCGCCTGATCCTGAGCGACGAGCCCGATGCGATCGAGTTCATCGGGCAGAATCTGAAGAACTCAGGCTTCGCTGGCGGATGGGGCGGCGGCGGTGGAATGGGTGGAGGCGGTGGCGGAGCAGGTCTGGGTGGACGGGGCGGCGGCGACTCGCTCCAGGGCCTGATGCTGCGCACGATCGGCAACCTGTCGCCGCCCGCTTACTGGACGGTCGTCGTCGATTTCCTCGGGGACGCCGAAGAGAGATTGCGACGTGAGGCGGCCGTAGCGTTGGAGCAGCTCGGTGCGCGCGAGGCCGTGCCCGCGCTCATGAAGGCTCTCGCGCAAGAGAAAGATCCGGGTCACCAGAAGGACCTGGTGCGCGCGCTGGGTGCATGTGGCTCCGCGGACGCGAAAGTGCGGACGGGCCTGATCCAACGCGCCAAGAAGGACAGGCAGACGCTCGTGCGACAGAACGCGATTCTCGCGATGGCCTGGAGCGCGAACGATGCCGACGTCAGGGCATTCTTGCGCACGACGCTCGAGACGGGCGACGACCTCGAGCGCGAAGCGGCCGCCCTCGCGGTCGGGATCGCACGCGACGCGGCCTGGACCAGCGTCCTGGAGATCGCGCTGACGAAGGCCGCGGACCCGAACGCGAGAGCCGCGATCGAGGCGAGCCAGAAAGTGCTCGGGGGTGCGCCTCTCCCCACGCTGCGCGAGCACGTGACCCGCGTCGGCCGCGACGAGATCCCGCGCCAACGGATCTTCGGCCGCGCGCCGGGCGAGGGTGGACGGTAGCCTCTCGGACCTTGCGGGTCGGTCTGTCCCGCGCTCGACATCCAGGCTGCTACTCGCCCCCCCCGACATGGATAAGAAGGTTCAGGCCCCGGCCATTGCACTGCTCGTCGTCGCGGTCTTGACCGTGCTCCTATTCATCGTGGGGCTCTTCAGCGAGGACCTCATGATGCAAGTCATGCAGTCGGCGAACATGCCCGACGAAGAGATGCAGCAGTTCCGCGAGATGATGGAGAAGTCCTCCATGCTCGGGAACGTCGTCGGAGGCGTACTCAACATCGGCGGCGCGGCGCTGATCGCCTACGGCGCATGGCGCATGAAGGAGCTGAAGAGCTACGGCCTCGCGATGACGGCCGCGATCCTGGCGATGATCCCGTGCTTTACGAGCTGCTGCTGCCTGCTCGGCCTGCCCGTCGGCATCTGGGCGCTGATCGTCCTGCTCGACAAGGACGTGAAGGCCGCATT
>JAYTBY010000422.1:0-1649 GCA_043736755.1 Planctomycetota bacterium
GCCGCGGCGACGGCAGCTTTCGACAGGTTCTCCCCCGTGACAGCCTTGGCGTTCGCCTCCGCGACCGAGATGCGCATCTGGCGCTCGGCCTCGCGCACCGACGCCTCCTGCTCGAACAACGCCTTCTGCTCGCCGATCGCGCGATCCTTGGCCAGGTCCGCCACGCGCACCGCGCGCTCGCGCTCGGCTTCCTTCACGCCCATGTCGCGCAACTTCTCGTTGTTCGCGACCTCGATGGCCTTGACTCGATCCGCTTCCGCGACGCCGATCGCGCCCTTGCGCACTTGCTGCGCGACGTCGATCTCGGCCTGTTGGATCGCCTCGGACGCGGCTTTGCGGCCGATGGCCTCGATGTAGCCGGACTCGTCCGTGATGTCCTTGATGTTCACGTTGATCAGCACGAGGCCGATCTTCTTGAGCTCCGGTTCGAGGTTCTTGAGGATCTTCTCGAGGAACGTCTCGCGGTCGCGGTTGATCTCGTCGATGCGCATCGACGCGATGACTTGGCGCAACTGGCCGAAGATGATGTCCTCGGCCTGCTTCACGATGTCGGGCGTCTTCAAGCCCAGTAGACGGATCGACGCGTTGTTCATCGTCTCCTCGTCCGTGCCGATCGCGACGGTGAAGACCGACGGCACGTTGACGCGGATGTTCTCGATCGACAGCGCGCTCTGGAGCGGGATCTCGATCTGCAGTGGATCCAGCGCCAAATACTCGTAGTTCTGGATCAGCGGCCACACGAACACGCCGCCGCCGTGGATGCACTTGCTGGAGCGGCCCGTGCCGGTCTTGCCGTACACGACGAGGATTCGGTTGCTCGGGCAGCGCTTGTAGCGGCGGGCGATCACGAGCAGGAAACTCAGGAGTACGACGACTCCGAGCACGACCATCAGGATCAGCGGCAGATCGGCGCCGCCGATCTCGAGGAGAAGGAGCAATGCGTTCATGCGTGGAGATCCGTCGAGAGTCGGCTGTCGGACGTCGGGAGGGGGATGAGTCGGCTTCGCGAACCGCGCGTGCTCACGCGATCGGTTCGACTTCGAACGTGTCGGCCGTGACTTGGCGCACCACGCGCACCTCGGCGCCGGTGTCGATCGAGCTCGTGTGCTTCGTGAACGCCGCCAGTTCCGCCGTGCGGCCTTGCACGACGACGTGGATCTTGCCCTTGCCGCTGTTCGCGGCCGGGATCCGCAGATAGACGCGCGCAGTCATGCCCACGGCTCGCGCCGGTTCGAGGTTGCCCTGCGCTGTCAGTCGCTTCTGCATGCTGAAGAGCCAGGCGACGGCTAGGAGCATCACGAGTCCCGCGCCGATCGCCGCGCCGACCGTGGGCAGCGTCTCCCATCCAGCGCGCGTTCCGGCCCAGCCGGCGAGGCCGAAGAACGCCAGGAACGCCGAGATCGTGCGCACGGACATCAGCGACATGCCGCTGTCGGCCTCGTGCGCCTCGCCGCTGCTCGCGCTGCCGATGTCGTGCGGAACATCGTGACCTCCGCCACCTCCGTCGTCGCCGTGCCCGAACATGAGCATCACGGTCTGCGCGACGAGCACGGTCCCGCCCGCGGCGGCGCAGACGAGATACACGGTCTGGATCGAGCCGGACATCGGGATTCTCTCCGCGCGGGGGTACGCGGAGCGTGGGGGGCGCG
>JAYTBY010000423.1:0-3712 GCA_043736755.1 Planctomycetota bacterium
GCCGGCGACGAATTGGTCCCCCACTTCCCAGAACCGTCGCTGCTCGAAAGCCTGCGCGACGCGAGTTACCTCGTCGAAGCCGGTACGGCACCGTTCGACGCTCGACGTGTCGCTCACCGCATCGCGACGCACTGGAAAGGGCGTGATGGCGCCGACCTCTTCGCACGCATCGGAGCGCGCATCCAGGCGACCGCTCGAAGTCACGGTGCTCTGTTCGTGTGCGTCGTCATCCCCACGGTTCCCGCTGCACGCAACGCGATCGCGATCCAGGCATTGCAGGCTCGCGAAGTCGACGCGCTCGAACTCGAACAGGCGTTCGCGCAATCAACGAACCGCGATCTGTTCCTGTCCGACGGACACTGGAACGCCGCCGGACACGCGCTGGCGGCGCGAACACTCGCGGATCAGATTCGCACCGAGGAGCCTCGTGGTGCTGTCAGGTCGCGCCGAATAGGCCTTGCGCGGCTCGGCAACTACGAGATCCAAGTCACGGACAGCGCGTTCGTCAGATTGAAGAAGGACGGCGTGCAGAAGCTAGGATCCGAGTTTCGGTACCAGATCTGATAGATGCGCGTCCCACCCGTGATCGGCACGAATCCGCGCACCGAAACCGCGGGATCACCAGCGCCGGGGTACTGCGACATCCCGCCGAAGTTCGTGGCGGTGTCGAGCCTCAGGACATCGCCACCGGCGCAGCGCTTGCCGTCGCCGAAGACTTGCCCGTTGCCGCTCGCAAGCACGCTCGTCCCCTGGAAGTAGAGCGCCGAAGAGGTCGGCATCCCAACGCCAGTGAGAACGAGGCTGTCCGAGGACACACTCGCAAGACCCGTCGACGCGAGCAGACCACCGGAAGGGTTGATCGAGTTCGCGCACCCGCGTCCGAGCGCGCCGGAGTTGCCACACGGGCACGGCGTTCCGCTGCCGTCGCCGAAGCACACGGTTAATACCGGCACAGGCGCAGTCGTGACGGCGATGCGGAACCACGCGATCTCGAATGGATCCATGCCGAGAAATGCCGGGATTTGCAGCGTCCCGAGCGAGTCCGTGATCGCGAACGAGACGTCGGGACTGCCCGAGGGGCTCCACGACATCAAGCCGTCGGGTCGGTCGAGGACGGGCGCGAGCTGGTAGTCGTCGTCGAAGCCCGTGAGGCCTGAATCCGCGACGTTGAAACGCGCGACGGCGACGTAGTAAATGCCCGCCGCGAAATTGCGCGTCAACCGCGAACCGTTCGTGGAACCGAGAGGATCGTCGTCGTTGCGGAAGCCCGGGATCGCCATGAAAGCGGCGTCGAACACGACGATCTCGGTGTCCGTGTTGTGACCTTGTCCGACCGTCGTGATCTCGATCGAGCCGGTGCGCACTGCGGTCGGGATGACGACGGGTGCGACAGGCGTCGAGACGAGCTCGATTTCGTAGGGCAGCACCGTGTTCGGGGTCCCACTGACACGCACGAAGAGCTCCTCGCCGCGGCCGAATCCGCACCACTGCACGAGCTTCGGTGGTCCACCACCGCCCACAGCGGACTGCAACACGGTGTCCGATCCGAGTTGGATCGTCGGTGCGGCGGGCGGGCCGTTCACGAGGAGACCGCGAACGGTGAGGGAGTGCTCGTCCGGGCCGAGAGTCGTGAGGACGAGTCGGTGTTTCCAGATGCCAACCGGCTGCAAACAGGTTTGGACGAGGAACGTGTCCGCGCTCGCGAGCGAAGAATCGAACGGCGCGACGCTCGCTCCGGTCGAGAGGCCCTGGACTTTCGATCCCGCCGCGATGCACGGGAGCGCGTTGGCCTCCAGCTTCGGACCGTTCGGTTCGAACTCGACCACGACGATCGACGTCGTCGTGGACTGCGCGAACGCCGACGCCGCCAAGATCAGGAGTGTCAACGCGCAGGACGCGCGCGATCGCAGATGGAGCATGGCCTGGTCGAGACGCGTTCCGAGCGAGCCATCCGCGTGACCGAAGCCGGGGGGAGCTTCGTGGCGGCCCTGAGCGCCGCTCGGGTGGATCCTCCACGAACGGGCCGCGTTCCGCGAGGCGGAAAGCGGCCAATTCGTAGCAGCCGTGCGGGGCCGAGCCCCGCAGCATCATTCGCGTCGGCGCAGCAGCAGGAAGACGAGCGTCATGATCGAGCTCAGTGCACCCGCGACGTACGTCATCGCAGCAGCACCCAGCACCTTCTGGACGCCGATCGCTTCTTCCTGCGTCGTCACGATGCCGCTCGCGGCCAGCACGGCCTTCGCGCGACTGCTGGCGTCGAACTCGACGGGCAGCGTCACGAGCTGGAACACGACCGTGATCCCGAACAGCAGGATGCCGATGTTCACCAGCATCGGTTGCTGCATGAATTGGCCGGCGATGAACACCCACACCCAGGCCATCGAACCGATGTTCGTGACCGGCACCATGCTCGAGCGGAAGTTCAGCATCGCGTAGCCCGTCGCGTGCTGGATCGCGTGACCGGCCTCGTGTGCCGCGACGGCGATCGACGAGATCGAGCGACCGTCGTAGACGTCTGGCGAGAGGCGCAGCGTCTTCGAGCGCGGGTCGTAGTGGTCGGAGAGGAACCCCTCGTGGCGCTCGACCGTGACGTCGTTGGCGCCGCCGGCGCGCGCCACGGCCATCGCCGCTTCCGCGCCGGTCATGCCCGTGCGCACGCCGACCTCCGAGAAGCGCGCGAACGTGCTCTTGACCTTGAACGAGGCCCACATGGCCAAGAGGAAGGTCGGGCCGACGAGCAGCCAGTAGAGGGGATCGAAAGTGATGAAGGCGATCATGTTCGGGATCCTGTTGCCGGCGAGGTGGTGGCAGTCGGCGCGGCTCTATACGTCATGGTGCCGGATCGTTCGAAGGGAAACCGCTCACGGATTCCCGACCGATCCGTCCCGAGCAGGCCGTTGAACAAGTCGGGGAGTTCCGCACAGCAGGCCTAACGCGATGCGAGGCGGTCGAAGGAGCGACGCCGGAAGCGGCCTCCCTGGCCGCTCTGGACGGCGTGGACCGAGGCCGACGCAGCAGCGCGACGGCGTGCGGTGCGGAGCTACCCGACTTGCTCAACGGGCGGCTCGTCAGAACAGGCCGTGGATGCGCCCTTCAGCATCGAGATCGACCTTCTTGAACCCTGGCGAGCGCCCGAGGCCGGGCATCGTCGCGATGTCGCCGGCATGAACGACGACGAATCCGGCACCTGCAGCGACTCGGACGGAGCGCACGGGGAATGTGTAAGCCTTGGGCGCACCGAGCAGCGCCGGATCGTGCGACAGGCTGTACTGCGTCTTCGCGATGCAGATCGGCAGCGCGCCGAACCCGTGCGCCTCGAGTTCGGCGATCTGCGCGCGCGCGGCGTCGGAGTACTCGACCGAGCCCGCGCCGTGGATGCGCGTGGCGAGCGCCTCGATCTTCGACATCGTCGAAGTGTCGAGCGCGTAGACCTGCTGGAACCGTGCCGCGCCGGATTCCGCGACGCGCACGATCGCCTCCGCGAGAGCGAGTCCGCCTTCGCCGCCGCGCGCGAAGAGGTGGCTCTCCTCCACCGCGCTGGCCCCCGATTCGAGCGCGCACTCGCGCACGAAGGCCACTTCTGCCGTCGAATCGCTCGGGAAACGGTTGATCGCGACGACGACCGGGATGCCGAACGCGAGGACGTTCCGGATCTGCGCGCGCAAGTTCGCGGCGCCCTGGGCCAACGCGTCCAGATCCTCGTGCGCCAGTT
>JAYTBY010000424.1:0-18538 GCA_043736755.1 Planctomycetota bacterium
CGCCGCGACGACGCGCATTCGTGGATGCTCGGAGGAGCGGCAACGCCGCCAGGGAGATCCAGGTGGCTCGAATTCACACACGAACTTCGCGGACGGGACACTAGCGGTTCGGCCCTGGTTCAGGCGAGGTTCAAGCGCCGCTCGGCTCTGGATGAAGGCGCAGGACCAGCCCCAAGACGAGCGCTGAGCCCGCCGCGCCGACGCTGAATGCGAAGAGTCGGCCGATCGAGGCCTGCGCTTCGACCACGAAAAATGCCAGGAACGCCGGGGCCGAGCAGACGAGGACGAGCAACACGACGCGCGACGGACTCCTTCCGGCAGCCGCGAGTCGTTGCCCCAAGTGCCGGCGATCGCCGCGCCAGAACGGATCGCCCGCGCGGACGCGCAACCACACCACGCGCGCGAGATCGATCGCGGGCAGTGTCAGCGCCGCGTGCCCGGCCGGCGTCGCGAGGAGCAGGATTCCGAGGACGTGCGAGCCCGAGTCGCCCAGGTACGCGTACGGCGGCGCGCCGCGTGCGGGTCGCGCGAGGTTCGCCCCGAGGAAGGCCGCGATCGCACCAGCGAACGGCGCGCGCGCAGCGATGCAACCGACGAATGCGGCCGAGCCCAACGTTCCGTCGGCGTGATCGAATGTGTTCGCGACGTTCTGCGCAGCGACCGCCAGCAGGACGACGAGCGCGCGCTCGACCATACCGGTGGACTCGCCCGCGACGACGAGGCCGCTCGCCAGCGCGCATCCCGCGGCGATTTGCCCGGTGAGCTTCCCGAGCGGAGTGAGACCGCGCACCGCGAGGTCGTCCACCAATCCGGTGGCGAAGGCGAGGAGCAACGCGAGAGCGAGGGATCCGCGCTCGAACCAAAACATCGCCCCCGGATGCGACGGCGCAAGGCTCGCGAGACTCCACGCGCCTCCGAGCATTTCCAACGCGACGAGCACGAATCCGGCGACGAAAAGCGCCGATCCGCCCGCGAGCGGCACCGCGCGCTGCTGCGCCTTGCGTTCCGGCGCATCGCGGCCATCGTCCTCGAGCCCGGTCCGCCGCGCGAGGCGCACGAGGACGAAGAGCGCCAAGGCGGCGACGAGGAACGCGACGAACGTGACCGCGATTCGCTGGGACGCAAGTGCCTCGATCACGCGCGCGTCCCGTACAACCCACGCTCGCGGATCCAAGCGAGGACGGCCGCGGGGACGACGAGCGCACTCTCGCCGTGCCCCTCGAGCGTGGCGCGCACGTCCGTCGACGACGCGACGAACGGCGGAATGCGCAAGTAGCCGCGCGCAAACTTGGCGGCGATCTCGGGGCCGAGTTCGCGCGCGAGTTGGTCGAGCAACGCGTCCGGCTCGCCCTCGCGATGGACCACGATCGGCTCGACGCAGAGGAGCAGCGCGTGCGCTTCGCGCCAGCCGGCGATGCTCTGCAAGTTGTCGCTGCCGATCACGAGGTAGATCGCAACGTCCTCGCGCTCACCGAGCACACGCGGCAGCGCGCGCACCGTGTCGATCGTGTAGGACGGCCCGCCACGCGCGAGCTCCATGTCGCTGACCTCGAACGTCTGCTCCCCGCGGATCGCCAACTCGACCATGTGCAGTCGATCGGGTCCGGGTGCCGGAACGCGCCCAGGTTTGAATGGCGAGCGGAACGCGGGCACGAACACGACGCGGTCCAAGGCGAACCGATCGCGGGCTGCGCGCGCCGCGTAGAGATGCCCGGCGTGCACGGGATCGAAGGAGCCTCCGAAGAGACCGATGCGTCGCCCCGACCTCGGGGGTGCGTCCAGGGGAAGGGGAACGGAGGCCATCGGGCCCGCGCGACGTTACCGAGACCCCGGCCGGGGTAGCTAGGACCGCTGCCGCTCCTCGCTGGACAGGCGACGGTCGGCCCGACAAACTCTCCCGCCCTGCGGCGCCCTCCCCTGAGCGCCGCGGAGCCGCAACCGCCCCTGGTCGACGCAGGCCTCGAAGCCCCCCATGAAGCCGATCCTCTCCACTCTGGTCCTTCCGCTCCTCGCGCTGACGCCCGCGTGCACGACGCAGGGCGCGCACGGGAACGACCACTGGTCGCAGCGCTCGATCACGAATTCGATGGGCCGTGCGGCCCTCGGGTACGACCAATCGCGCGACGGCAGCTATCTCGACTTCCAGGCCGAGAACAAGAAGGATTCCGGCCTCATCCTCCGCCGCTACTTCTTCCACCACAACCCGGAGAACCCGTTCCAGGTCTACGACTGGACGTACTTCGCTCCGCGGTACCCGAACAGCATTCTGCCGGACACCACGAGCTACCTGCAGGATCCGATCGCGTCGCTCATCGGCACGGCGTCCGAAGGCGGCTCGGACGAATTCGGCCAGGGCCTTGGCCTCGCCGGCGACGGCTTGCGCGGCAAGGAAGCGTCGCGCAAGACGGCCAGCTACATGCGCGCGTCCGTCGGAATCGGCGCGGACGTCGATCACAGCTACGCGCGCTGAGAGCGCGGGAAGAGATCGAGTCTGCGCGCCCTCAGATGTGGGTGGTGCCGCTTCCGCGGCGCGGCGCGTGTGAATTCTTCACTCGCGCTGGGAGCGCGGGAAGAGATCGAGCCTACGCGCTCTGCGAACCGACTGGTGTCGCTCCGCGACACGCTCGATCGGGATCCCGACGACGCACATCACGCGTCAAGCATCGGCGGAAGCTACCAGCCGAGCGCCCGCCGTACCTCGCCCGCGAGGTCGGCGGGCGCGCGGCATTCCGCCGCGATCCAGATCGCGTCGGGAAACTTGCGGCACCACGTGCGCTGACGGCGCGCGAATTGACGCGTTGCGAGTGCGATGCGTGCAGCGGCGACGGCCTCGTCGAGTTCCCCGTCGTGCACCGCGAGCGCCTCGACATAGCCCAGCGCTTGAATCGCCGTAGGTCCGAAGCCTGTTCCCGCACGGATTCGCGCCGCCTCGGTCGGCCAACCGGCGCCGAGCATGTGTCGCGCACGCACGGCGATACGCCGGTCGAGTTCTGGGACGGCGACCTCCAGCCCGACGAGCACGCGCGGGTGTGTCGTCCCGCTCCCCCACTGCGTCTGGTGGGCGCTGAGCGGTACGCCGGTCTGGAGGAACACTTCGAGCGCGCGAACCACGCGCTTCACGTCGTTTTGGTGGAGCTTCGCGGCCGATCGCGGATCGGCGCGCACGAGTTCACCGTGCAAGGCGGCCACGCCCTGCGTTCGCGCGCGCTCCTCGAGTTCGGCGCGCAACGCCGGATCGACCGCGGGTCCGTCGAAGAGACCCTCGCTGAGCACCTTGAGGTAGAAGCCCGTGCCACCGACGAACAGCGCGCGCTTCCCCGACGCGCGGATCGACGCGAGTGCTCCCTCGAGATCGGCGAGGAAGCGCGTTACGTCGTAGCGCTCACTCGGATCCGCGACGTCGATCAAGTGGTGGTGCACCCGCTCGCGCTCGGCCGCTGTCGGCTTCGCGGTACCGACGTCCATGCCGCGGTAGACCTGCATGGAGTCGAGGCTCACGATCTCGGCGCCGCACGCGGCGGCGACCTCGAGTGCGACCGCGGTCTTGCCGCTGGCCGTCGGCCCGATCAGCGCCACGAGCGGCGTCCCGCCCAACGGATCGCGGCGAGCCGCGGCCGATTCGCCCGCGGATTCGCCCTCGGTGCGCGTCATGGGGCGAACAGGGAACCCGCGGGGCAGGCGGAGCGCAAGGATTCCGTCACGGTCGCCTGCGCGTCTCGACGGCGCTGGCGCAGGCACGACCTCGGCCCTACGTTTTCCGCATGATCGCCGCACTCGCCCTCGCGCTCTTCGCCCAGGACATCCCGCCGCCGCTGCCGCCGCCGCCGGACGTGAAACCGGTCGAGGTCGTCGTCCGGAACGTCGATGGCGAGATGTGCGAGCCCGGAAAGCTGCCCACGAGCACGTCGCCCGAAGCGCGCGCCGCCTGGGAGAGACTCGCTCGCGCCGTCAGTGGCGGAGCGACGGAGCGCAAGCCGGTCACGGGCTTCGACCTGGCACTCGATCTCCAACTGCGCATCCAGGAGAACCGCTCGAACGCGTTCCCGAATGCGCGCTACGCCTACATGGCGCCGGGATATCTGCTGGCCGACACGGGCAAGGGCCGAAGCCAGATGCGCGGGCCGAAGGGCGATTGGTTGTTCGACGCGACGCAACCGAACGAACGCGCGCTCGTGCGCCTCGACGTCGGCCGCGAGAACGCCGAGGACCGCCGTCAACTCGACGAAGCTCTCGACGTCGCGCGGCTCTTCGTTCTGCTCGTCGATGCACGCAACGTGCGCGTCGTGCGCTTCGTCGCCGCGGCGAACCCCGAGGCATTCGCGCCGACGAAGCTTGTCGGTGCGGCGCAGGCACTCGAGTGGTTCGAGCTCGAGACGCCCGACGTGCGACCCGGCACCGCGAACAAGATCGGCGGCCGGATCCTGCTCGGAATGGTGAAGGACTCGGGCCTTCCAGCGATGGCCTTCGCCGACGACGCGGCCGCGCCACGCCGAGTGAACCCGACCACGTCGTGCATCGATCTCGCGGAGTGGAAGCTGTTCGACGGCTGGCTCCTGCCGAAGAAGATCCTCGTGTTCCTGCCGCGCATCGTCGAAGCCGAAGGTGCGGGTAGCGCGACCTCGCGCGTCGCCGACGGTTGGCGCACGGAGCCGGCCATGGACCTCGTCGTGCGATCGGGGGCCTTGAGTGCGCCGGCGACGCCCGCGGACTTCTTGCCGCCGGATCCGGCGGCGCTCACGAAGCCGTCGAGCGGTGGTTGATCCAAGGATCGACTCGGATAGGCGGATCTTCCGCGTGACCGCGTCACGATGAATTGCGCGCGGGCCCCGAGCCGGGCGCATCGACGCCGTACAACCTGCGACGCGGCAGCCAGGCCAGCACGAAATCAGCGGCGAATTGCGGCAACATCCGCAGCAGACACCACAGGACTCGCACGCGCAGGCGACGTGCGAGCGGCGCACGCGAACCGGCGCGCGCGATCCAGTGGTTCGAGGTCGTGACGTCGCGACGGCGCAGAGCACGCCAAGCCAAGTCGTTCGCGAGGCGCGCTTCCTCATCGAGCACGATCTCGATCTGCTCGGGACTCAGGGCCTGCTCCGGTGCGCGCAAGCGCTCGAGCACGGCCATCCATTCGATCGACATCGGCTCGCGATCGTGGCTGAGATTGCGGTCGTGCACGCGATAGCGAGCGAGCGGTCCAGGATGGAACCCGATGCGAGCTCGACGTGCGACGCGGAGGCACAGGTCGTAGTCCTCGAGGTAGCGCAAGCCCTCGTCGCAACCGCCCAACTCGTGGTAGAGAGCGGTGCGCATCAGCGTCGTCTCGACCGGGATGAAGTTTCCAGAGAGGAGCGCGTCGAACACTTCGCCCTGGTGGTACTTCAAGTACTGACCACGCCGCCCGCGCACGGCGCCCAGCTTGTCGATGACCAACGCGTCGCTGTAGACGAGCCCGAGTGCGGGATCCGCGAGCAGGATCGGCACGAGCGTCGCCAGCATCTCCGGCTCCCACAAATCGTCGTGGTCGAGGAACGCCAGGAATTCCCCGCGCGCGGTCTCTGCTGCGCGATTCCGCGCAGCCGCGACGCCGCGGTTCTTCTGCTTCACGAGGCGCAGTCGGTCGCCATACGACCCGAGGATCGTGAGCGTCTCGTCCGTCGAACCGTCGTCGCACACGACCAGTTCGAAATCCCGAAACGTCTGCGCCAGCACGCTGTCGAGCGTCTGGCGCACGAAACTCGCGCCTTGGTAGGTGGGCACGACGACGGTGACGAGAGGCTTCACTACACCGGTCCCCGCTCGAAACGCGTGCGGAAGCCGTCGATCTCCGCGCGGAACGCCGACGCATCGAACGCGAGGCGAGCGAGCGACCAAGCGACGACCGCAGCGGCACCGATCACGACGCATTGTGCGAGGGGCGTCCACTCACTCTGTGCGGACATGATCCAGGTCGCGGACGCTGCAATGGCGAGCCCGAAGGCCGCGCAAGCGAGGCCTGCGCGGCCGAGCGCGGCGGCACTCCGGTGCGCACTCACGTCGATCCGCTGGGAGGCGAAGCGCAGAGCGATCGCCGCCGACACGACCCGCGCGCCGAGCACGGCGAGGATGACGACTTCGAGCCCGAAAGAGAGGCTCGCAGCTAGGGCGATGCCGACCAACGCGAGCCGCGTCCATCCGAGTCGCACCACGTCCGCGCCGCGACCGGCGGCTTTCAGCGCCGTGACGGCCAGCAGATCGGCGCAGCGCGCAGCCGCAGCGATCGCGAGGACGCGAAGGAGCGGGCCCGAAGCGTGCCAGGACGCGGGGAGCACGGTCCGGACGATGGGTTCCGAAGCCAAGGCGAGCACGAAGTGCGGGGGTAGGACGTACAGGATCGTCGTCCGCAGGGCTCGAAGATAAGCCGCTCCGGATCCTTCCGCGCGCTCGTCGGCCGCGAGAGTCGGAAGTAAATACCGGTCGGCGACGCTCTGCCCCCAGCCGAGGAGCACGTTCGAGAGATTCTGCGCGTTCTCGAGCAGGCCCAGCGCACCTCGTCCGAGCGCGAACCCGATCGCCGCGCCGTCGAGGCGCTCTCCGACATAGCCGAGGACAGCCGCCGTCGTGAGCTGGCCCCCCGTGCGCCGCACCGCCGGCCACGACGCGGATTTGTCCGCGAGGCGCGGCACGAGTCCGCGCGAACGCCACGTCGAGAGCGCGAGCGCCACCAGCGCATTCGCGCTCCACCCAGCGACGAGACTCCAGGCACCGAGTCCCGCGCTGGCCGCGGCGAGCGTTACGCCCGCGAACGCGAGGATTGCGCCGAGGTCCACGCAGAACAGGTCGAAAAAGCGCCGCTCGCGCACGAGGAGCCAGGTCGGCAACGTCGCGCGGTTCGCGATGACGAGCATCGGCGCGAGCCCCATCAGGAGCTGGCCGAGGAGTTCCTGTCCCCCGACGAGTTGCAGTAGAAGTCCAGCGACGACGAGAACCAGCGCGAGCACGAAACCGACACGCGCTTGGAACCGTCGCATCGCTCGCCACAGGCCCGCGTCGATGCCGCGCGCGCTGACCAACGCTTCATCGAGGCCGAACACCGCCACATGCTGGAGCCCGAACACGATGAGGCTCGGCAGCACAGCCTCGCCGTACTCCTCCGCCGTGAAGAACCACGGCAGCGCGAGCTTCGTCGCGAAGCGCACCGCCTGCACCGACGGATGCGCCAGCAATGCGAAGCGCAGTCCGCGCGGCGACTCCTCGGAGGACTCCGGCATGTGAGCCGCGCATTCCACGCTCGGGAGGCGCGCGAAGGAAGCGCGTGATCCGAGTGCGTGTTGCGCGGAGTCGTGGTCAGGGCCCGATCGTGAGGCGAATTCCGCCCGTCAAGCCGCTCGGATACGAGGCCGAGAGCGGGTCACGGGACCAGAATTGCCCGACGACCGTCGCGCCCCGCACGAGGCGCGGATCGACTCCCGACGCGATGCGTGCCCCGAGATCGAAGCTGAAAATGCCGGAGCAATCTGCTGGCGGCGCGTTCCCACCCGCGTTCTGGATGGGCGTTCGCGTCACGGCTCCGCCGACGCACAGAAGCCCGCCCTGGAACGGGGTGGCGGCCGGTGTCAGCCCGTAGAAGAAGATCCCGTTCTGGTTGTTCAAGACGTTCGTCGCGGAGACGACGCAACTGCCCGGGCCGCCCGAGAACGAGGGGTTCGCGCTGGCGGAAATCGCAGGCGTGCAACCTTGCGAGTTCACCTTGGCCGTGCAGTAGGTACTCCACGAACCACCGCAGGCGAGGACTCCGAGTGGATTCGCGAGCGCCGCTTGGAGCTGCGCTTGACCGATCGAAGTACCGTGATTCGAACTCGTCGTCGCATCGCAACCACCATGCGAGTGGATCGCGATCGCGGCCCCAGTGGACTCGAGGATCACCGGCGAACCGCTATTGCCGCCCGTCGTATCGGCGCGGTGATCGACGGTCGTGCTCGACACGCCGGTCCACGGTCCAGTCGCGGTCTGTTGGGTGTTGCTCCACTGCGGCTGCTCCGCGTCGTAACCATGACCGGTCAAGCGCAACGTGGCCGCAGCATCGAAAGCAGGCGGGACTTGCAGCGTGAAAGCGACACCCTCGCGCTGGTAGGGCGTGAGCCCTGTGTTCGAATTCGGGAAGCAGCCGAAGTAGCACCAATCGGCACCGACACTCCCGTTCTGGAATTGGCGCGAACTCGGATCGACCGCGTACTGGTTCTCGGGCGCGGACATCTCCGGGTAGCCCTCGATCGTCGAGAGCGGCACGCGGAACATCGCGGTCACGACGCCGGGCCCGTAGCAGTGACCGGCCGTGAGCATGCCGCGTTGGTTGCAATCGAGGATCGACCAGCCGGTGCAACTCGCGGGCAAGATGCGCGCGACGCGGCGATCGTCGGACGGCAAGCGATCGTCGATCGTGGCGCAGATCGAAGCCTGCGGAGGCGGCAAACCGACGACGACGCGGTCGAGCGCGACGCGGATCGGCCCCGTGCCCGGCTCGGCGAGGACCTCGACGACGAGCCGATCGCCGTTCATGTAGGCGCTCGTGTTCGACCACTGCGAGGCACTCGTCGCATCGAGCTCGTGCACGGCGCCGTCCCGGAGTGACGTGATCCGCAACAGCGCGCGCCCGGGCAGCTCGACGCGCGCGAAACGGAGTTGCAGCCACGGAGCCCCCCCGACTTCGACCGGGAAACTCAGGGCGATCGTCGACGTTCCGGACGTGAACGGCCCCGAATCGAACGGGCGCGCAACCTCGTACGAGGTGGGCACGCCCTGCGCGGACGCCGCCGACGCAATGGAGATCAAACCGAGGATTCGAGTGAGCATGGAGGGGCTGAGACTGGGCGAATGGGTCCTCGGTCCTAACCGGCTCCTCGAAGATCGGTCAAGACCCGAGCGCGTTACTGGGAACCCGGCGTTCTCCGGGGGGCACGTAGAGCGCGATCTCGGCCGATGCGAAGCCCGCGCGCCGCGCCGCAGCTGTGATCGCGAGCCTCGAGTCCTGTGCGGTTCGGAGCTCGGCATGCCCGAACTCGATCCGCGCGTGCGCCCCGTGGTCGCGCACGCGCAGGACGCGGAAACCGAGCGCCTTCAGCGCCTCTTCCGCGGCCTCGATGCGTGCGAGGCGTTCGCGCGTCACGATGGTGCCCACGGGCAGTCGCGACGCGAGACAGGCGGACGCCGGCTTCTCGGCGACGTGGAGTCCGTGTTCGCGTGCGTAGCGGCGTACGTCGTCCTTCGTGAAGCCCGCGTCGGAGAGCGGCGCGACGACGTTGCGTTCGCGGGCCGCGCGGCCGCCGGGTCGCACGTCGAGCGCGTCGTCGGCGATCTCACCGAACGCGATGTGAGCGAAGCCGTTCACGTGCGCCCACGGGATCAACGCTTCGAAGAGCGCCGTCTTGCAGAAATAGCAGCGGTCGCCGGCGTTCGCGCGGTAGCGCGGGTCGTCGAGTTCGTCGGTGCCGAGCACGACGAGTCGTGCGCCGATTTCGGTCGCGACGGCGCGTGCTTCGTCGAGTTCGCGTCGCGGCAACGACGCGGAGTCGGCGATCACGCCGACGGCGCGATCACCGAGGTGTCGGCGCGCAGCGTGGAGCAGCACAGTCGAATCGACGCCGCCGGAGAACGCGACCGCGAGGCTCTCGAAACCGAGCAGGATCTCGTCGAGGCGTTGCGTACGGACCGCGAAGTCGAGCTCGAGGCTCACAGGTAGAGCCGGATTTTCTTCACGTAGCCGTCCGCGCTCTCGCGGATCCTCGCGACAGCAGCATCGTCGAGGGTGCGCACGATCTTCGCCGGAACTCCAGCGACCAAGGAACGCGGCGGCACGACGAAGTTCTCGCGCACGACGGCGCCGGCTGCGACCAAGGACTCCTCGCCGATCACGGAACCACCGAGGAGGATCGCGCCCATCCCGATCAGGCAGCGATCCTCGACGCGCGCGCCATGGAGAACACAGCGGTGGCCGATCGTGACCTCGGACCCGATCACGTTGGGCACGTCCGTGTCGGCGTGGATCATCGTGAGGTCCTGGACGTTCGTGCGCGCTCCGATCGTGAGCGCCGCGTCGTCGCCGCGCAGCACGCAGCCGAACCAGATGCCGACGTCTTCGCCGAGCGTGATGTCGCCGGAGAGAATCGCGTTCGAGGCGGCGAAGGCACCCCCGGGCAGCGCGCGGAAGAGACCGACCGCGGGAAACCGCGTCACGAGCCGGCACCCTGGGCGAGGAGGTCCGGTCGCGCGATGAGGACTGCGAACTGGAGGCCGTTGTTCAAGGCGTGAATCGCCCACACGGCGTACAGGTTTTGGGTCCGCAGCATGATGGCGCCCAGGAGGCACGACAGCGCGAAGATCGGCAGGAACACGTCGGGTCCGTGGAGCGCGGCGAAGACGAATGAGGTCAACGCGACGCCCAGAACCTCGCGGAAGTTCTGCACGAGAAGCGGCTGGAGGAACGACCGGAACACCAGTTCCTCGAGCAGCGGCTGCACGGCGACTCCCAGCACGAGCGGAAGCACTTGCTCGCTGGGCGAGAGCGCCGCGAAACGCACCGCGATTTCCTGCGTGGCGGGTGTGTGTCCGGCGAGCTCGAGCATCCAACGCCAGATCGGCATGAGCCCGAGGATCCCGGGCATCGCGACGGCGTACGCCAAGAGACCCGCCACGACCGCGCGGAACGTCCCCGGCTTGCCCAGGCCCAGGACGCGCACTCCGTCCGGATCGAGGCGGATCGACCAGTAGACGATCGCGATGCCGAGCACTCCGAACGACAAGACCATGATCGAGAGGTCGCCAAGAAGGCTCGTGCCGCTCCCGATCAGTGCTCCGGCCCCAGTCGCGACGAGGAAGATCCAGAGAATCGCCATCGCGACATGACTGAAGCCCCAGCGCGCGAACACGATGTTGCGGTCGGGCACGAGACGCTTCACCGCGAGCCATGCGACGGGGAGCAGCGCAACCGTGGACACAACCGCGACCGCGCCGACCTGTGCCCACGTCCGACGATCGATCGCGCTGAAACGCTCGATGATTTCCGCTTCGGTCTGGATCACGTCGTTCCCGGCCGTCCCGCTGCGTGGATCAGGCCTTCGAGAGGCGAACTCGCGTTCGCGTACAGCTTGCGCGGAATCCGTCCCGCGAGGAACGCATGCCGACCCGCGCTGCACGCATCGCGCATCGCGGCCGCCATGCGCAGTGGTTCGCGCGCCGACGCGATCCCGGTGTTCAACAGCACGCCCGCCGCGCCGAGCTCCATCGCGATCGCGACGTCGGAAGCCGTGCCCACGCCCGCGTCGACGATCACGGGCACCTTCACGAGCTCGAGCAGGATGCGGATCGCGAACGGATTCAGGACGCCTTGGCCCGATCCGATCGGCGAGCCCGCGGGCATGACCGCGACGGCGCCGAGTTCCTCGAGCCGCACGCCGAGGCGCGGATCATCGGATGTGTACACGAGCACGTGAAAACCCTGCGCGACGAGTTCTTTCGTCGCTTCGAGCGTGCCCACGGGATCCGGGAGCAACGTCTTCGTGTCACCGAGGACTTCGAGCTTCACGAGGCGCGTGCCGAGCACGTCGCGCGCGAGTTCCGCGGTGCGAATCGCGCTACCCGCGTCGTAGCAACCGGCGGTGTTGGGCAGGATGACGTGCTTCGTGCGATCGATCGCGTCGAGAAGCGACGGCCCCTTCGACGCGAGATCGACGCGCCGGACGGCGACGGTCACGCACTGCGTGCCGCTGATCTCGAGCGCGGCGCGCGTCTCCGCGACGTCCTTGTACTTGCCCGTGCCGACGAAGAGCCGCGACGTAAACGCGTGCTCGCCGATCAAGAGCGGCTCGTCGGCGAGCCAGGCCGGCGTCGCGCCCATCTGTTCCTGGATCACGTCCACCTAACCTCCACCGACCATCGTCACGACTTCGACGCGATCCCCGGCAGCGAGAACGCGCAGTTTGCGTGCAGCGCGCGGTACGAGCGCCTGGTTCACCTCTACCGCGGCGGTCTCCGCTTGGATGCCCAGCCTGTCGAGCAGGGCCGCCACGGTCGTCGCCTCGGGCACCGCGTGTTCGCGCCCGTTCAGCTCGATACTCAGGGTGTTGGTTTCGATCACTCGTGTACCTCGAAGGCAGGAGAGTATCGAGCGCCGTGCGCATTGCGGCAATGGGGAGCAGATCGAGGTTGTGCGCGGGCCGCGTCAGAACCCACGCAACGCCGCCCCGAGGTCCGCTTCGAATGCGCGAAACGCTGGCAGGCCACGCAGCGGTGCGAAGGACTCGATCTCCTCAGCGACCAGATGGCAGCGCCGCGCGAGATCGGCCTTGTACTTCTCGAGACGCCGCCCAGAGGACTCTGAGGCTCGTACGAGCAGGTCCCGCAGGATGTCCTTCGGATCCGGAAGCCCCTCGAGATCGCGAGACTTCGGCATCGGAAGAGGGATCACACCGTTCGGGTTCGAAGCAGCAGCGCGGATCGATCGCTCGTCGATCAGAAGCCAGGCCTCCGTCATCCGTACCGGGACGACGCTGACTTGACGATCCAACACGAGGGGGATTTCGGCGCGCCGATCCTCGAGGCTCTCGCGTTCAGCGTCTCGATGCACGAACACGACATCCGCATTCGTCCGCTCCGCACACTCTTGGATCGCGGTCGCGAATGAGAGCTGGGTCGAACGAACTTCGAACCGCGGTTCGAGCAACGTGATGTCGGGGCGGGCTATCCGGATGGACCAACGCACGATCGGTAGGAGCGCGCGATCCGCGCCACCGTCGGCAAGGAGGGACCAAGCGAGCCGAGTCACTTCGATCGGCCCGGTGCGAACGGGAACTGGCGCTGTTGCATAGCGGCCGAGAGCGGCGCGCCATCCAGGACCCGCCGGAGCGCATCCAACTCGATACCGCCATCGTCGCCGCGCCAGTTCCCAGGGGCGAGGAGCGGACGCACGATGGCCTCTGTACCGCCGGGACCGATCGCGGATTCGACGAACAGGAGATCAGGCACGTCGAGTTGCCGAACGATCTCGGGCGAGTGTGAATTGAGGACGACTTGACGCAGGGGATTGTCTTCACCGACCTCGGCGCTCGGATCGACCACGTAGTCGCGAAGCAGCTTGACAACCGCAGGAATCCGGCTGGCGTGGATGCCGTTCTCCGGTTCCTCCATGCAAAGCACCCGGCTTGATTCCGAGTCCAGCTGCATGATCACAAGCGCGAGAAAGCGCAGCGTTCCGTCAGAGAGTGACCTGGGGCGGAGCCAGGTTTCCTTGCCGCGCATCTGGATCTGGATCGAGAGCTGCTCGCGAACGTCATCGCGGTCAATGCGCAGTGCTTTGACTTCGGGCACGAGCTCCATGAGTCGGTTCGCTGCTTCTTGGAGCGTAAACCCGGGTCGGCCCTCCTGCTTCACGAGGCGAACGAGTGTGGACGCCAGGTGGCGCCCATGTTCATCCACCGAGGCAGGATCGCCGAATCCATCGGAGGTCCGCAGCGAGGTGGGTTCGAGGCTGATTGCCCGCCAGGATTCGAACTCGCGCCGCGCGGCCACGACCGTCGGGTGATTCGCGGTGCTGGTCCCGCCGAGGACCGTTCGCGGCGACGGCTCAGCGGCAACCGGCCTACCTCGACTTCCACCATCGCCATGCAACTGGATGCGTCGCGCGGAATTGCCCTCACCATTCGCGAGCACAGCCTGGTCGTCCGCCGCCAACGTCGAGAGAAACGGCCCGCCTTGGCGTCGACCGATGATCGCGGATGATCGGAATACGGGTAAGGATGGAAAGCGGATGTGCTCGAGCGCGTCGCTCTTCTTGAGTGGAATCAGGCTCTCACGTTCGAGGGCCAACCTCGGGACGGGGACCGAGCGGTAGGAAAAGGCCACCTCATATCGAAGGAACGTGATCGTGGGTTCCACATGCTGACCGAGGTCATCCCTCGCGCTAGTTGCCACGATCATCTCCGCTGCCAGTTCGATTCTTCCCTTCGGGTCTTGGTTCCAGAATAGCTCGAGCGGGTTTTGTGAGCCGCGGAGCGTCCCCCGAACCAAGTTCGCTGCCGTGTGAATCTCTTGGTCGGCGAGGAACCTGAGGAACTGGATCGCATCGAACAGGTTCGACTTGCCGACGCCATTCGTGCCCACGAAGCACGTGAGGGGACCGAAACGCACGTCGACGTCACGGAGGTTTTTGAAGCCCTTGACTTGGAGGCGGAGGAGCACAGGGGAATTCTACGAAGCCGCTACCGCTCGCCCAAGTCGTTCATCGGTCATCGGCGCGCCACCCGCACGAACGCGCACTTCAGGTACGAAGTCTCGGGGAGCGTCAAGAGCACCGGGTGATCCGCTGGAGCGCCGCGGAAGTCGTCGAGCCAGGCGTCGACGCCGGCGAGGTGGGCCGCGCGCGCGATCCAGGCTGTGAAGTCCGCTGGACGCACGTTGAAGGAGCACGAAGCGGACACGAGCGTCCCGCCGTCCAGGACGAGCTCGAACCCGCGACGGTTCAGTTCGACGTAGCCGCGTTCAGCGCCCGCGAGCTCCGTGCGGTTGCGCGCGAACGCCGGGGGATCGACGACGACGACCTCGTAACGTTCGCCCGCCCGTCCGCGATCGCGCAGGTCCTGCATGCAATCGGCCTTCTCGAAGCGCACGCGGTCGCCGACCCCGTTGCGCTCGGCGTTCGCGCGCGCGCGCTCGAGAGCCGCGACCGATTGGTCGAGCCCCAGCGCCGACTTCGCGCCCGACAATGCCGCGCGGATCGCGAAGAGCCCGTCGTAGCAGAACGCATCGAGCATGCGGCCGTCGCGTGCGAGGTGAGCTGCGGCAGCGCGATTCGCGCGTTGATCCAAGTAGTGCCCGGTCTTGTGTCCGTGCTCGACGTCGACGGTGAAAGACAGACCGTCCTCCACGACGACGACTTCACCACCGAGTTCACCGCGCACCGGCCCCGTGCGTTGCTCGAGCCCTTCCAACTTGCGCGCGCCCGCATCGGAGCGTTCGTGCACGGCGCGTGTCGAGAACGGCAGCGCTTTGATCAGCGCATCGACGATTCCGTCGCGCAATCGATCCGCCGCGAGCGTGCCGCTCTGCACGACGAGCACGTCGGCATATCGATCGACGACGAGCCCGGGGACGCCATCCGCATCGCCGGCGAGCAAACGGCAGGCGCCGCGCGGATCGAGGAACCCATGGCGTGCGCGATGGCCGACAGCGCGTTCGACGCGCGCGGTCCAGAACGAAACGTCGGGGCGTTCCTTCCCCCGGCTCACGAGGCGCACCGCGATCCGCGAGCGCGCGCTGAAGAGCCCGTGTCCGACCGTCGTCCCCGCGGGATCGACGACGGCGACCAGCTCGCCCGGTTCCGCATCCGCGGTCGCGACGTCGTCGCGGTAGAGCCACGGATGTCCGCCCGCGAGCCAACGCCGCCCCTTGCCCGTCGCATGCACCGTTCCGCTCGTCATCGTCCGACCAGTTCGGCGAAGCGCGCGTCGCCGCGCAAGGATGCGAGATCGGGATCTTTGCGCGCCCAGGCCTTCTGTCGTTCGAGGCTGCCGCCCGGCGCGTGGTTCTCGGTGAGCTCGAGCGCTAGAAAATCGAGTGCGGTCGCGCGTTCACCGAGCAGGGCCCAGGCGCAGGCGAGGTTGTAGTACGTGCCCGGACCAGGCACGACGGTCGCGAGCGCCGCGCGCGCTTCGTCTGCGCGGCCCGAACGCGCGCGGTAGCACGCGAGCAGCACGCGCACGAACTCGTCCTGCCGCAACGTCCACGCGGCTTCGAAATGCTCGAGCGCGCGCGCTGGCTGGCCCATGCGCACGTTGGCGTTCACGGCGAGCGAAACGAGCGCGTTCGCACGTTGATTGCGCACGGCGGCGAGCGCCCGCGCGGGCGCGCCGCGTTCGCGCAGCAGGTCCTCGAGCGCCTGCAGGCGCTCGACCGCGCGCAAGAGTTCGACCTCGGCTCGAGCGGGTTCTTCGTCGTCTGTGAACGACGCGCCGGTCGCAGCCTCGATCTCGCACAGGAGTTCGATCCCCCACAACCAGCGCTGCGCCGCACCACTCGCTTCCAGCGCCGCGCGGGCGCGACCGAGCACGATCCGCGCCTCCGCGCCGCGACCCGCGTCGCGCAAGGCGCGCGCGGTGGTCACGGCGAACCACGAGGCACTGCGCGCGTCGCGCAGCGGCTCGTCCTCACCTTGGGCGAGAGAGGCCACGTCCTGCCAGGCTTCTTGCAAGCGCAGGCGCGCTTCGAGTTCGGACTGCGACAGCTCCGCCGACACTCCGCCCGGCCGTTCGGCTCGCGCGCGTTCGACGGCGAACGCCGCGCGCGCGTGACGATCTTCGGCCGAGCCCAGTTCCGCGTGCACGATCTCGCGCACGAGCTCGCGCCGTTCCAGAGGCCAAGTGTCGTCACCCGACACCGCGAGCGGCTCGAAACCGATGCACTCGTCGGGCGCGATCGTCGCGAGCGCGCGCCCCAAGGCGAGACGAATCGCGAGCTGCCGTTCCACTCCGAGCGTGACCGACGGTTCCGCGTCCAGAACGAGTTCGACCGCGGAATCGTCCGCGCCGAGCCAGCGGTCGAGCCCGTCCGAAGCACGCAGCTCCGCGCGCGCTTCCGCGGCATGGGCGCGCAGCGCGGCACGATGGAACGAAGCACACGCGGCGACTGCGTCCGCCGGATCGGGCTCACTCCCGCGCGCGAGCCGGCGCACGGCCTCGGTCAACTCGACCTGCGCCAGTTCCTCGAGCGCTTCGGCGTGATCGAGGGCTGCCGCGCGCCCCGCGCGATCCGCGCGGGACGCGAGCTCCCGGTGCAACGCCGCACGCAGCGCCAGCAGTCCCAGGCCGTCGGGCTCCTCGCCCAGTGCGATGCGCGCACACACGGCGAATCGTGCGGCGCGCGATTCCCGGATCCGCGCGGAGTGAGCGTCCAGGCTCGCGGTGTCGGCACCAGCAAGTGCGCGCGCCGCGGTCAATGCGATCGCTGGATCGCGGCCCCGTGAGAGCGCGAGGCGTGCGCGCAGATCCTGCGCTTCGAAGCCGGGACGCGCCGCCAAGACGGCCAGCGCGCGCGCATCCAGACCGAGCTGCACGAGCCGCCGCACGTGACGCTCCAACGCCGCTGTCGCTAGCGGCGAGCTGCGGCGCAGGCCGTCGTCGAGGCGCGCGAGGAGTCGATCGACCGCGGGTCCCTCGGGCGTTTCCGCAGCGATGCGCGCGGCGAGGACCAAGTCGCCTCCGTCCTCCTCCAGGCCCACGCGTTCCAGGGCTTCCGTGCGTCCGGCGGGGAAGCTAGCCAGGTCCGCGACAATCTCGGCACGGTCCGACGCCGGCGCTCCCTCCGCGATTCGCGCCAGCTCCCGGCCGGCGAGCAGCGTGACGAGCCCGGCTCGTGCCGCCTCGCGCACACGCCCGTCGCCATCCTCCGCGGCGAGGCGCGCGAGCGTGGACCGGCGTTCCGTGACGAGGGCACCGGTCCACTCGGGCTTCCCGAGCGCACGTGCCAGATCGGCACGCACGAGAGCATCGGGGTCCCTGGCGAGCGCGAGCACGCGCGCAGCCTGCTCTGCGGTCGCCTCGGTCGCCAGGATTCGCGCGCGCAGCCGCCGCTCCGCGACGTCTTGCGCTTCGAAATCGGTGAGAGCGGTCCCGGCCGAAGCCGCGCCGCCGCCGCGCGCCTCGGTCAGGCGTTGTGCCGCGCGAGCAGGGTCGAAGGAGCCCTCGATCCGCGGCTCGGACCGCGAACTTTGGAGGCTCGCGGCGAGCGCGAGCAACGTCGTCCAGATTGACTCCAGCGCATGCATCCGTCACACTCCCAGATCTCCCCGAGCCCGCTCGACCGTCGGTTCATCCCTGCGGAGCCCCTGGTCACCCTGGGGGTGGGGGGAGGTTTTCGCCTAGACACGCCTGAATAGCCACACGCTCGCTTGCCTCGCTGACGCACTCCTCTTCCCCCCACGCCAACGCCGAACGCCCGGAACCGGGCCCTCCAACTCGCCGATGAACCCTGAAGACCTCCTGCGGATGATCGACATCATCCATCGCGAGAAGGACATCCCGAAGGACGTCATCTTCCGCGCGCTCGAGGAGGCCCTCGCGGCCGGCGTGCGCAAGCGCCTCGGTGTCGGCGAGGACCTCGTCGTCGCGATCGACCGGAAGACCGGCGAGGTCAAGATGGAGGACGCCGAGGAGGAGTACGAAATCGACCTGGCCGAGCTGGGTCGGATCGCGGCGCAAGCTGTGAAGCAGGGCTTCCAGCAGCGCCTGCGGGAAGCCGAACGGGACGTCCTCTTCGAGGAGTACGAGGCCCGTGTCGGCCAGCTCGTGAACGGCGTCGTCCAACGCTACGAGGGCGATTCCTTGGTCGTGAACCTGGGCCGCGTCGAAGCGACGCTGGGCAAGGAAGACCGCGTCCGCGGCGAGAATTTCAACCCCGGCGACCGGATCCGCGCGATCATCGTCGAGGTCCGCAAGGACGGCAGCCGCGTGCGCATCCTCGTTTCGCGTACGCACCCCGACCTCGTGCGCCGGCTCTTCGAGCTCGAAGTGCC
>JAYTBY010000425.1:0-1640 GCA_043736755.1 Planctomycetota bacterium
GTGGGCCGCGTGGTTGCGCAATCCGCTGGCCGACTCGGCTACGCGCGAGTCGCACTGGATTCGCCACGAGGTTCTCTCCACCGTCGACAACGAGTCGCCCGCGTTCATCGACCTCACCGGCGATGGGAAGCGCGAGCTCGTCTTCCACACGGGGGAACGATTCGGTTGGGCCGGTCCGGATCCGAAGCGGCCGACGGATCCGTGGATCTTCCATCCGCTGTCGCAAGAGTTCGCGCTCGGTCCGTTCGTGCACGGACTCGGCGTCGGTGACGTCGATGGCGACGGACGCGCAGACGTCTTGTGGCGAGCGGGCTGGTTACAGCAACCGAGTTCAATCGCTGGTGATCCCGAGTGGAAGTTCCACCCCCACGCATTCACTGACCGCGAAGGCGGCGCCCAGATGTTCTTCGACGACGTCGACGGTGATGGCGATGGCGACGTGATCACGAGCCTCGCCGCGCACCACTTCGGCCTCGCGTGGTTCGAGCAGATCCGCCGCGACGGTGTGATCGCTTTCGTCGAGCACCGCTTCATGGACGACGAGCCGATCGACAGTCCGCACGGTGTCCGTTTCGGCGAAGTGCACGCGCTCGACCTGTGCGATGTCGACGGTGACGGCACGCGCGACATCGTCACGGGCAAGCGTTGGTGGTCGCACGGCGCGCAGGGCGATCACGAGCCGGGCTCGAAGCCGGTCGTCTACTGGTTCCAACGCGTCCGTACGGGAAACGGCGTCGATTGGGTCCCGCATCCCATCGACGACGATTCCGGCGTCGGCGTGGTCCTCACGACCGGCGATGTCGATCACGACGGACAGCGCGATGTCGTCGTCGGCAACAAGCGCGGTGTGTCCGTGCTCGCGCAGCGACGGTCGAGCGGCGCGCGCGCCGCCGGCACGATCGCGCGCACGGATGTCGGCGCCTTCGTCGTGCGCAAGATCGAGAACCTCGGAGATTCCGCGCTCGCCGCGCGCGTGACCGAAGTGTGGGGCCGCGTGCAGGCGACGCCGGCGAAGAAGCGCGCTCGCATCGACGAATTGAAGGCGCAGCTCACTCCCGCGGCGCTCGTGAACGCCGATTTGCCGCGCGGTCGCGACATACTCGCCCGCACGTGCCAACAATGTCACGTGCTCTTCGAGCGTGGCGGGAAGGTCGGGCCCGAGCTCACCGGCTCGAATCGACACGACCTCGAGTATTTGTTCTCGAACGCGATCGATCCGAGCGCCGTCGTCGCCAAGGACTACTGGATGACGATCCTCGCGCTCGACGACGGTCGCCTCGTCACCGGCATCGAGCGCTCGAGCACGCCGTCTTCGATCACGCTGCGCACCGAGAACGAAGACGTCGTCGTCGCGTGCGACGAGATCGAGGATTCGCGCGTGGTCGAGACCTCGCTGATGCCCGAGGGCTTGCTCGGCACACTCGCCGAATCGGACGTGCGCGATCTCGTCGCGTACCTCCAGAGCTCGATGCAAGTGCCGCGTCTCGCGACTCCGGAGAACGCGAGTTCGTTGTTCGACGGCCAGACGCTCACGGGCTGGCGCGGAGCCGACTGTTGGAGCGTCACGAACGGTGAGATCGTGGGCCGCACCGCCGGTCTCGCACGCAACGAGTTCCTGCGTTCCGATCTCGAGCTACGCG
>JAYTBY010000426.1:0-1636 GCA_043736755.1 Planctomycetota bacterium
GGCGCCCTCGGCAACGGGGGCGCCTACCCGATCGCGAGGAGTCCGACGCAGCAGTGCGACGGCACGCTTCTTCAGGCGGCCGGACTTTTTAGAACGGGCGGCTAGAGCGTGTAGGCTCGATTTTCTGGCACGTTCCCGGCGCGGACTGATGCTCGGAACCCTGAGCGATCTGCGCGCTGCGATAGGAACCTCTGAGTTGGTAGTTCAGCGTGCCGCCAGAAACGCACGCATGTCGTCCGGCATGGGGCTCACGATCTCGATGCGTTCGCCCGTCTCCGGTGTCCGGAACACGAGTCGATGGTTGTGCAGCGCGTGGCGCTCCATCCCGAGTTCCGCACGATCCGCGGCGGTCAACAGGCCGTCGAGGTCGCGCTCGAACAGCGACTCGTCGAAGCCGTACAGCTTGTCCCCCACGATCGGATGTCCGATCGCCTGCATGTGCACGCGGATCTGGTGCTGCCGCCCGGTCAACGGGTGACACGCGACCAACGCACAATCGTTGAACCGCTCGACGACGCGCCAATCGGTGCGACAGTCCTGTCCGTCGGCGGCGACCGTCATCTTGAGCGCGATGGTCGACACACGCGCTGTGCCGATCGGCAGGTCGACGACGCCTGCGTCGCGCTCAGGATTGCCGCGCACGATCGCGAGGTACTCCTTCTCGATTTGCCGACGCTCGAACTGCTGCTGCACGTCGGCGTGGGCCGTGGGATCGAGCGCCACGAGCACGATGCCGCTCGTCTCGCGATCGAGACGGTGACAGAGGCGCGGCGCGCCGAGCTTCTCCAACTCGAAGCCCGCACCGTAGCGCGCGTGAACGCGCTGGATCAGCGTGTCGGTGAAATAGCGCCCGCTCGGATGGACGACGACGCCCGCTGGCTTGTCGACGGCGATCACGCGCCCGTCGTCGTACAGGACGTCGAGCTCGTCCGTGACCGGACCCGCGAGCGGCCGGCGCAACTCCTCGGGGATCACGACGATGACGCGCGAACCGTGGGCGAGCTTGCGACCGGGGCGGCGTTCCTCGAACGGCTCAGCTCCGCCGCGCGGTCGATCGGGGCGACTGGGATCGACGAGGACGTGCCCGGTCTTGATCAGGTCTTGGATCGACGTGCGCGACCGCCAGGCGAGGTGGTGCACGAGGAACGAGTCGATCCGGATCTCGAATCCGTCGTGCGGCCGCTGCCAGTCGTTGGCACTGACCACGAGCTCGACATGCGTCGGAGCCTGGTTCAGATCGCGTTCCTTGCCGAAGAGACCCATGGGTGCTTCAGGATACGTGGGTCGCTGAAAACGACGCGGCCCGGCGGGTGAGGGCCGGGCCGAGAGAGGAGGGGAGGGGAATCCGGGAAGTGCGACGGACAGCCCTCTCGTTACCGCGGGCGAGCGCGCTCTGGCGCGCTCGACGCTATACGGCCGACGGCGGACCCGACTGCGAGGAGAACGACGGCCGGCGCATCGGACGTGCGCGACGACGCTTCTTGGCCTTGCTCGGATCGTTCTTGCGCGTCGCCTTCTGGATGATGCGCAGGCGCTCCCGGCGCTCACGACGACGCTTGTCCGAGCGCTTCTCGTGCCACGTGTTCGCCTTCGCGAGGCGGAAGATGCCGCTGTAGTTGCACTGACGCTTGAAGCG
>JAYTBY010000427.1:0-8091 GCA_043736755.1 Planctomycetota bacterium
TCCCGCACGTACGTTTCGACGACTACGTTCTCCTCGACAGCGGGAACGCCGAGAAGCTCGAGAGCTTCGGTGGCGTCGTCTTGCGCCGACCCGATCCGCAGGCGTTGTGGTCGCCGCGTCTCGCAGCCAGCGAGTGGGCGGGCGCGGACCTCACGTTCGTGCGCGAGAGCGATCGCGGTGGACGATGGGAAGCGCGGCGCGGCGCGGCCCCGCGGACGCGCGGTGAGAAACCGGCGTGGGAGATCGCGGCGCTCGGATGCCGGTTCCGCATCCAGCCGACGCCGTTCAAACACGTGGGGCTCTTCCCCGAGCAGGCAGCGAACTGGCAGTTGCTCGTCGAATGCGCTGCGCGCTTCGGCGCAGAACGACCGCGGATGCTCGACCTCTTCGGCTACACAGGCGCCGCGAGCATCGTCGCCGCGAAAGCCGGGTACGAAGTGACTCATGTCGACGCGTCGAAGACTTCGCTCGCGTGGGCGCGCGACAACGCGGCGCTTTCTGGGCTCGACGGCGACGCCGTGCGTTGGGTGCTCGATGATGCTCTCGCCTACGCACGACGCGAAGCACGGCGCGAGCGCCGGTACCACGTGCTGCTCCTCGATCCGCCCCACTTCGGCCGTGGACCGAAGGGCGAGACGTGGCGCTTCGAAGAGGGGATCGCGCCGCTCGTCGAAGCCGCGCGCGGGCTCGTCGAGGAGCGTGCGCTCGTCGTCCTCTCGACGTACGCGATCGGGTGTTCGCCGCTCGCTCTCGAAAACCTGCTCGCGTCGTTCGGCCCGGGAGAACTCGAGGCGGGCGAGTTGTCGCTTCAGGAGGCCGGCGCCGACGGTCGGCGACTTCCCGCTGGTTTCTGCGCACGCTGGTGGCGTGGGATCGAACGGTGACAGCGCGTCTCGACGTCCTCTTCGTCGACAACCACGTGCTCGCGGTCGCGAAGCCCGCCGGACTCCCAGTCGCGCCCGATGCGAGCGGTGATCCGAGCCTGCTCGATCTCGCGCGCGAGTGGATTCGCGTCGAGTTCGAGAAGCCCAGTGACGCGTTTCTAGGCCTCGTTCACCGTCTCGATCGCCCCGTGTCGGGCGTCGTGGTCTTCGGCCGGACGTCGAAAGGCGCGAGTCGGTTGTCCGCGTCGTTCCGCGAGCGTCGCGCGGAAAAGATCTATTGGGGCGTGGTTCCGCACGCGCCGGCCGGCAAGTCGGGCGTGGTCGAGCACTGGCTCGCGAAGGACGAAGAACGCAACGTCGTCCGCGTCGTCAGCGCGGGCACCGTCGGCGCGCAGCATGCCGTGACACGCTGGCGCACCCTCGAAGTCGTCAACGGCCGCGCACTACTCGAACTCGCGCCCGAGACCGGGCGACCCCACCAGTTGCGCGCCGCCTGCGCCGCGCTCGGGACGCCGCTGCTCGGCGATCTGAAATACGGCGCGCGCGAGCCGCTCTCCGATGCGAGTGTCGCCCTGCACGCGCGACACTTGCGGGTCGCCCATCCGACGCGCGCGGAACTCCTGGAGTTCATCGCGCGACCGCCTGGCCTCGCGGTCTGGGAGTTCAGAGCGACGCGCGGTCCGGATCCAGGCACCTGAACCGCAGTTGCGGAGATTCGGAACAATACGCGGGCAACGCGCCCCGGAAGCGGCGCCGATGGTGTCTCTGTGCGTGTAGATCCGAGGGCTCCACACGGTCCTAGCGCGGGCTGACGCCCAGAACCCTGAGCCACCTGCGCGCCGCGAGAGGAATCGCGGAAGTTGCAGCTCAGATGAAGTCAGCGGATCGCGCGCGAAATCTCGTCTGCGATCAGCGCGTGCGCGCGCGCATTCGGATGTGCGTCCACGCAACGCGGCGGATCGCCGCGCATCAACGTGTACGTCGCGACGAACACTTCGCGCGTCTTCGTCTCCAACTCGTCCACCATGCGTTTCGTTCCAGCTGCGATGGGGACGCCGAGCTCTGCTGCGAGACTCGGCACTGCCCAAGGATCGCCCGGCGGACGTCCCTCCAGCCAGACCAGGACGAGTTGCGAGCCGGACTCGCGGCACAGGTGCGCGATCTCGAGGTAGACGTGCGCTTCGATTTCGGCGAGCGTCGGTTCGTCCCCGCTACCGATGCGTCGCGCGGAAAGGACAACGCGCGCGAAATCGTCGTGCACGAGGAGCGGAGCCCCAACGCGGCCGAGGAAGCTCATGAACTCCGCCGTGCTCTTCTCGGTCGATCGGTACTCGGAGACCGGCACGTCGAACGCGATCCCCCCGAAACCAGGTGGCCTGAGTTCCATCCCGCTTGCCCCACGGATGAAGCGTGGTGTCGGAACGAGTCCCTCATACGTGGGCGCGTGATCCGCTCGACTGCGCTCCGCGAGCCAGGGTGAGAATTGCGCGAGCACGAACGCCGGACGGTGGCTCTGGATGAGCTCGCGTGCGCGCACGAGCATCTGCGCTGCACCGCCGCCGCAGATCCCGGCGTTCATCTCACTGCCGCCGATTGCGCGAGCGAAGATGTGGGAGAAGGTCTCTTCAGCCAACACGGACGAGCCGTAGGTGAACGAGCATCCGAGCGCCAGGACGAGCGGCCCGCTCCGAACGGGCGGATCTGCGGAGTCGACGGGCACACGCAATCCGTCGCGATCGATCCGGCTGGGGACATCGGGGCCGATCGGATACGTCTCCGCGCCGATCGCGCCGGGCGTGTTCGCGATCCCGAGCACCGGATCGGAACGCAGGATCCGGCCGCTCCAACCGCGACGACTCGATTTCACGCTGCCGTACAAATCGTGGCTGCGCGACACGACCGATCCGCCGTACACGAGCACGAGGCCGATGAGGAACGTCGTCGTGAAGATCAGGATCTTGCGACGGCGGGGCGTGATTCGGCGGGGCGTCATTCGGCGGGGCGTCGCGAGGCCCCGCGAGACTACCGCCCGTGCGACGTTCGGACGCGATTCGGCTCGGTGCGATCCGCACCGAGGCGATCCGCGAAGCGCGGTCGAGCGAGGAAGCGCCCGATCCGCTCCGCCGCGCGTTCCGGATCGAAGGTCTTGCCGCGCGCGGACAGCCGCTCCTCGATCCGCGCGCGCTGTTCCGGGGACAGGCTCTGGACGAGCACGCGTCCGTGCGGGGCGAAATCGCGGCCGGTTCGCTCCCGCAGGAGCTTCATCTGCGCGCGCGCTTCCGCCCGCGCACCTTCCGCATCGCCGTCTCGAGCGCGGGCTCGCGCTGCGTCTCGGATCGCGAGCGCCTCGGCGCGCGCCGCACGCGCCAAGGGAGCGAGGGCTTCGTCTTCTTGGCGGGCCAGCGCGCGCTGGGCCTCCTTGAGCTCCATCGAGCGGACGAATCGTCGCGCCTTCTCGACTCGGGCTCTTCCGAACAGTTCCGCGCGGCGCTCGAAGCGCGTCGTCAGTTCCTCCAGGGGCCTCGGCTCGCCCGGCGTACCCCGCGCACGTCCTTGCGGGTGCCCCTGTGCGATGGCGAGGGTCGCGAACAAGGAAAGACCGGCGATCGAGAGCGTCAGAGTCTTCATGGTCGTTTGCATCTCCGCGGTTCTCACGTCCGCGGTTCTCACGTCCACGGTTTTCAGTTCCACAGTGTGCCTAGCCGCGCTGTCGATCGGCCTTTCGACGAGTTGGAACCGGACTTCGTGCGCGAGGTTCCGCCGCCTGGCGGCCGGTTTCTTCGACGCCGAACAAGTCCTCACCCGTCCCAGTCGGCGGGCACACCGCGGGACGCTCCATCCTCCCCGGTACGCCGACGAGCTCTCGCGGATGCAACGCGTTGAGTCTCGGACCGATTCTTCCAGGTCCGTAGGATGCGCTCGA
The DNA here is from genome assembly GCA_043736755.1 of Planctomycetota bacterium. GTDB lineage: Bacteria > Planctomycetota > UBA1135 > UBA1135 > JAEUHZ01. Next base: position 3,808 of record JAYTBY010000427.1, read on the forward strand.
TGTCCGTACGCCCCGACGTCCTGCTCGCCGTCGTCGGCGACGTGCACGCGAACTGGCGGCTTCTCGAACGTGTTCTCGAGCGCGCGGTCGGCGCGCGAGCCGACGGGATCCTGCTCGTCGGAGACCTCGGTTCGCACGATCTCGCGCACGTCGCTCGGCGGAGTCCCGAGCGCGATGCACGCTACCTCGCCTCGATCGACCAACTCGTCCAGCGCGTGGAGCGCTGTGGTGTCCCGTTCGCCTTCGTGCCGGGGAACCACGACCTTCCGGATCTCACCCACGATCGCAACGCGGACGGCCGCGTGCTCGACGTCGCGGGCTTGCGCGTCGCCGGGGTGGGCGGCGCCGGTCCACAACGCTTCGGTTTCGCCTACGAATGGAGCGAGGACGAGATCCGTGCGCGCGCCAGTCCAGAGTGCGACGTCCTGCTCGTGCATGCACCGCCGGCACGGACGCCGCTCGACTTGCTCGCGTCGCGCGACGAGCACGTCGGTTCCGAAGCGATCCGCGAGCGCGCTCTCCTGCACGACGGCGTGCTCGTGTGCGGACACATCCACGAATCCCCGGGCGCGGTGGAACTCGGTCGCTGTCTGTGTCTCAACGCCGGTGGCCTCGGTGCGCCGTACGGCCGCGCGCAGATCGGCTTCGTGCGCCGGTCTGAGGCGCTCCCGGGCGGTTGGGAAGCCGTTCACGAGGATCTGCAGAGCGGGCTCGTCCGCACCTTTCCGCGCACGCAACGGCCGGGCGTGTTGGGGTAAGGACGTCGTCCCGATCGGTCCGAGGTCCACTCCTCATGCGCATCCCTCCGCTCTTCCTGGTCGTCCTTCCTCCGCTCGGCCCGCTCGCCGCCGCGCAGACCAACGAGATCCTCAGCCGGTCTACGGCCGGAACGCAGAGCGACGCGAGTTCGCTCTACACGTCGATGTCGCGCGATGCGCGCTATGTCACCTGGCAGAGCGCGGCGACGAACCTCGTGCCGAGCGACACGAACGGATCTCCGGACGTGTTCGTGCGCGACCGCTTCGCAGGGACAACCGTGCGTGTCAGCGTGTCCAGCGCCGGCGTCGAGGGGAACGGCAACAGCCACGACCCCGTCCTCTCGAGCGACGGCCGGCTCGTCGCTTTCTTCTCCTACGCCACGAATCTGGCGGCGAACGACGCGAACGGCGCGCCGGATTGCTACCTGCACGACCTGGCCACCGGCGCGACGACGCTCCTGTCAGCGACGGCGTCCGGACTCTCGGCGAACGGCGGTAGTCGCTATCCCGCGTTCTCGGGGGACGTGCTCTGCGTGGCCTTCCACAGCGTGGCCACGAACTTCGGGCCGCTCGATGTGAACGGCAAGCGTGACATCTATCTGCGCGAGCTCGCGACCGGCGCGATGGAACTCGTGAGCGTCGCCACCGACGGCTCGCAGGCGGACGGGGACTGCTCGAATCCGGTCCTCTCGCACGACGGGCGCTTCGTGATGTTCGAGAGCTTCGCGGCGAACCTCGCGCCGGGCGAGGCGAACGGCACGCTCGACGTGTTCGCGCGTGACAGGCTCCTCGGGACGACGGTGCGCGTCAGCGTGTCGAGCGCGGGCGTCGGCGCGAACGCCTACTCAGCGCTGCCCAACGTCTCCGCCGACGGGCGCTTCGTGGTCTTCAACAGCGAAGCCAACGACCTCGTCCCGGGCGACACGAACGGCGCCAGCGACGTGTTCGTGCGCGATCTCCTGTTGGGGCTGACCGAACGCGTCAGCGTCCGCTCGACCGGCTCGCAATCGAACGGCTACAGCTACGACGCGTCGATCTCCGCCGACGGACGCTGGGTCGCATTCCCGAGCCGCGCGATCAATCTCGTCCCCGGCGACTTGAACGGCGCGTACGACATCTTCGTGCACGACCGCCTGACTGGGACGACCGAGATCGCGACCATCGGCTGGGCCGGCGATGCGGCCGACGGGCAGGCGCTCTACCCGTCGATCTCGAACGACGGCCGCTACATCGCCTTCGACGGCGCGTCGACGAACCTCGTGCCGAATGACACGGACGGCGAGCGCGACATCTTCCTGCGCGATCGCGGACCGCAGGCTCTGCACTTCCATTCGTTCTGCTTCGGCGCTGGTGCCCTGTTCGCGACGCCGTGCCCGTGCGGGAACTCGGGCGCGAGCGATCGGGGCTGCGCGAACTCCGTGGAACCGAGCGGTGCGCGGCTTTCCGTCACGGGCAGGCCGTCGATCGCCAATGACACCGTGATTCTCGCTGGCTCTGGGATGCCGAACGCGTCGGCGCTCTACTTCCAAGGCACGCTGCGGCAGGCCGGCGGGATCGGTGTCGCGTTCGGCGACGGCCTGCGCTGCGTGGGCGGGACGATCACTCGGCTGGCGACGAAGACGAACGGGCTCTACGCCGCGCAGTTTCCGGATGTCGGCGATGCAACGGTCTCCGTGCGCGGGGGCGTGCTCGCTGGCGATGTGAAGGCGTACCAAGTCTGGTACCGCAACGCGGCCGCGTTCTGCACGTCGTCGACGTTCAACCTGACGAACGGCGTGCAGGTCGTGTGGGGCGGCTGAGAGGCCGTGAAGAAATCGAGCCTACGGCCTCTCAGAAACGAGTGGCGCCGCTTCCGCGACGCGTCGCCTGTGATTTCTTCACAGGCTCTGAGAGCGAGTGATTTCTTGACGCTCTCGGAGAGCGCGTCGGCTCGATTTCTTCAGGCGCTCTCAGTGACCGGACAACGGACTGTCCGGCGCCCAATCGACGACGATCCGCGGCGGCGAGCCCGACGCGTGGTTCTCGAACCGACGCAAGCCTGACGCGCTACCGAGCGGGGCGAAAACGAACCCAATCGTGAGGCCCGCATTCCAATCGGGACGGGCCACGACCGCGCGCACCAAGGCGGCGAGATCGGGGGTCGCGACGAGTTCACCGCCGAGGAACGCCGGTGGCTGCCACATCACCGAGAGTGTGCCGAGCGGAGCATGCGCGCTGAGCGCAGTTCCCGAACCGAACACGAAGGGCGCGACGTTGCCGACGTCGTAGACGCGAATGCCGATGTCGAGTGGGGCGACGTCGAACGAGGCCGCTCGACCCTCGATGTGCGCGGCCACGATGCGGGCGTTGCGCGGGATCGCCAGGCGAAACGCGAACGCCGCCTCGACCGGACCACTGCTGTCGCGACCGAACGCGATGCGCAGCGGGGCTCCGGTCTCGCTCGAAGCGACGCCGTGCGCGAAGTCGTGCTGTGCATTGCGTTGGACGGCGAGGATCGGCGCGGTCGTGCGTTCCAGTTGTCGGTACTCCGCGACCACGGAACCGCCGCCGTTCGGCGTCGTCCACGCGAGCGCAGGCACAGAACCGAGCGTCACGCCGGATCGGCCGGCGATCCAGCGCCGGAACTCGAAGGGGATCCCGTTCGACTCGACCGTCGGCGGAGCCGTGAACGCGTGCTGGAAACCGGCGAGACCCTCGTACGCGTACGGCGTGGGACGAGCTTCCCCATCGACGCCGAGCGCGAGCCCCTCGGGCTTCCCTGAGAGGACGACCGGCGCGATCTTCGGGAAGAGCGCCAGCATTCGTGATGCATCGAGGCCACTGGAGTCGACGGCGACGAGACGAACGAGGTAGTGCGTGTTCGCGGGAGCGTGACCGCTCGTCGGGATCTGGAACGAACCGCTCGGCGTGCCGGGTAGTGGTCCGAGGAAGGGGTGTCCGTGTTCGAGGTGGACGAAGATCACTTGCGCCGTGAACGCACTCGCGGGCAGCGGCCCATCCTCGGCATCGACGCCGGATCCCTGGAACGTGATCACGTCTCCGGCGCGGTAGAGGCCGCCGGACGCGGGCACGGAGAGGTTCACCACCGGCGGCGTTCCCACGCGGATCGTGATCGGCGTGCTGACCGTGGTCGCCGATCCGTCGTTCAGCGTGAGTCGGGCTTCGAACGGACCTTGCGACGCATAGACGTGGCGCGCATCGGGGACGAGCGAAGTCGTGCCGTCGCCGAAATCCCACAGGAACTGGAGGGCCGCCGGTCCGAGGTCCGGATCGTTCGACTGAGAGCCCTGAAATGAAACGACGAGTGGAGCCGGTCCAGCCGTGTTGGTCGCCGTCGCGACGGCGATCGGCGGTGCGTTCGCGCCGGTCCACGCGATGCGCGTCAACTGGGCCGCGTCCGGATTGCCGAGGCCGCCGAATCCGTACGTCAACGTGTAGATCGCGCCGTCGGGCCCCGCGGCCACATCGATGATCGGACCCGCGCCCGGTTGTGGATCGAAGACGGTCGCGGCCGTGACTTGTCCCA
>JAYTBY010000428.1:0-1634 GCA_043736755.1 Planctomycetota bacterium
CTGCGCGGGCTGTCAGTTCACTCTGGACAAAGACTGTCCGCTGAAGAGTCTCTATTGGGCATTCCTGGATCGACACGCACAGGCCCTCGAGGGGAATCAACGCATGCTCCTCCCTCTACGTTCGCTCGCGCGGCGCACCCCGTCGGCGCGTGCTCAAGACCGGAACGTGTTCGAGCACTGGCATCGTGCGCTCCTAGAATCAGGCGGATCGCGCGCAGGCAATGCCATTTTCGACGAAGACGAGTCCAAAGACCCTCACCCGCCTGAATAGAGGGCGTCCATCAACAACCGCAGGTTCGCACGCTGCAACTCGGCCTCAACGTCGCCGCACAGTGGCAACGACTCGTAGAGATCGAGTTCTCCATTCACGTCGAAGAGCCTGTAGATCTCCTCTTCGGGCGAAACGTCGCACGCCGAAACAGCCAACGAACAGCCCGGGTCCACGCCTACGACGCGGCGGATGTACTTGAAGCCGGAGACGTCGAGGATCGCGCGCTGGTACTCGACGGGTCCGCCGGGCAGGACGGGCGACCACATCCGCGCCGTGCTCGAGTACGTCATCCCGTTGCGCGACGCGACCTCGGTGTAGATGTGCTCGCGATCACCGGGCAGGAACGGCGCGCTCGGGTGAACGAAGCGGCCAGCGAAGCTCTGACCGTCCATGACTTGTGGGGTGAAGGCCGTGGTTGCGCCCACGAGATCGAGGATGGTCGCCGGCAGATCCACCGCGGAAACGAGCGTGTCGCACGTCGCGCCTTCCGCGACTCCCGCGCCCGTGACGATGAGCGGCACACGCACTCCGAGTTCGAATACTTGACGCTTCGCGTGATTGGACAGGAACGGCGCCGCGTTGGGGGAGACCGCGGACGGATCTTGGCTGCACCAAGCGATGTGATCGGGGGTCCCGTTGTCGCCGACGACGATGACGGTCGTGTTCTCCAGCGGAAACGGCTCCGTAGACGAGCGAAAAACGAGTCGGCCGATCAACGTGTCCACGGCTTCGAGAGAAGCGCGATACACGAGGCGCGCATTGCGGCTGTCGATCTCCTGGTTCGTGCCCGGCTGACACGAGCGCACACCTTCCACTCGCTGCCCCTCGGTGCCGAGACCCGCGAGCACGAGTTCGTCCCACGTGCCCGGCGAGACGAAGCTCTGCGGCGGCACCTGGAATGGCCAGTGCGGTGGATTGAACGAGACCATCGCGAAGAACGAGCGCCGCGGGTTCTCGGCGAGGACACTGTCGATCCATCCGCGTGCATCGAGTCCTGTGCGTTCCGCATCCCATTGACCGGTGACCACGCTCGAGTAGACCTGACAGCCGCTTGGCGTCGATCGAGCCGAGTGCCGCTGCCACGCGAAGTGGCCGCCTTCTGCGCTCTCGTTGTTGGACAGGTGCCCGACGAAGACGTTGAATCCTTGACGGATCGGATGGCAAGGGTCACTGGGTAGGGCAGAGAGGTGCCACTTGCCGAAGGCTCCGCGTGCGTAGGTGGCTCCGCCCGGAAACACGCTGTCGCGCAGCATTTCCGCGATCGTGATCTCGGAATCCGGCAGCGAGTAGCCGGTCGGATGGAGCGGGAGGGCCGCAGGATTCTCTGGTAGCGAGCAATCGGGATCTCCGACGGGGCAACAGC
>JAYTBY010000429.1:0-1633 GCA_043736755.1 Planctomycetota bacterium
AACACGCAGTCGAAGTTCGTGCCGCCGCCGTTCCTGAAACCGCCGGCGCAGAACGCTTGGAACGAGCTGCTTTATCCGCGCGAATGGCCGCTCAGCCACCACGAGCTGTCGTACTTGCTCCCCCACCTCTTGCTCGACGGTCGCGGCAAGATCGGCACGTACTTCACGCGCGTCTACAACCCGGTGTGGACGAACCCCGACGGGATGTTGTGGGAGCAAGTGCTGCGCAACGAGGACTTGATCGGCCTGCACGCCGCCTTGACGCCGACGTGGAACGAGACGGCGCAGTACGCCGACTACGTGCTGCCGATGGGCCACGGCGCGGAACGGCACGACCTCATGTCGACCGAGACGCACGGCGCGAAGTGGATCGGCTTCCGTCAACCTGTTCAGCGCGTCATGGCGGAAAGGGCCGGAAAAAAGGTCGAAAACACGTACGAGACGAATCCCGGCGAGGTGTGGGAAGAGGACGAGTTCTGGATCTCGCTGTCGTGGCGCATCGATCCCGACGGTTCGCTCGGCATTCGCAAGTACTACGAATCACCGTATCGACCCGGCCAGAAGATCACGGTCGACGAGTACTACGGCTGGATCTTCGAGAACTCCGTGCCCGGACTTCCCGCGGAAGCGAAGAAGCTCGGGATGACTCCGCTCGAATACATGCGGCGACACGGCGCCTTCCTCGTCGACAAGGACGTGTACGACAGCCACATGCGCGCGCTGTCGCCGAAGGAACTCGAGGGCACGACGACGGACGCAGCGACCGCGACCGTGCTCAGCCTTGGCAAACCCGCCGCAGTCATCGCCGATGGCGCCGCGCGCGTCGGTTTCGCGACGCCGACGAAACGGCTCGAGCTGTGGAGCCGCACGATGCACGAGTGGGGCTGGCCCGAGTACGCGACCCCGGAGTACATATCGAGCCACATCCACCGCACACCGATGGACCGCGCGAAGGGCGAAATGTGCCTCGTGCCGACGTTCCGCTTGCCGACGCTGATCCACACGCGCTCGGGCAATTCGAAGTGGCTCTACGAACTCTCGAACACGAACCCGGTGTGGATCCATCCCGAGGACGCCGAGCGCATGGGCCTCGTCACCGGCGGTTTGATGCGGATTTCCACGCGCATCGGGCACTTCGTGAACAAGGCCTGGGTCACGGAAGGATTGAGGCCGGGCATCGTCGCGTGCAGTCACCACCTCGGACGTTGGCGACTCTTCGACGACGTCGGCACGGACAAGTGGGCCAGCGCGCTCGTGCGCCGCGAGGAGCTCGGTGATGGACGCTTCCGCTTCCGACGCTTGGAGGACATCAAGCCCTTCGAATCGAGCGACAAGGACTCGAAGCGCATCTGGTGGACCGACGGCGGCGTGCACCAGAACCTGACGTTCCCGGTGCAACCCGATCCGATCAGCGGCATGCATTGCTGGCACCAAGCGGTGACGGTCGAGCCGGCGCGAGCTGGGGATCAGTACGCCGACGTCGAAGTCGACACGAAGAAGTCGATGGAGATCTACCGCGAGTGGATGAAGAAGGCGCGTCCGGGTCCGGGGCCGGGTGGTTTGCGCCGACCGATGCACTTCGCGCGGGCGGTGAAGCCCAGTGCGGAGGCGTATCGGATGCCGAGCTGAACGC
>JAYTBY010000430.1:0-8076 GCA_043736755.1 Planctomycetota bacterium
TCGAGGATTCCGTGGTGCCGAGCCCGCACCCCGAAGCCGCGCCAAGACCCGGCGACCAGGCACACTCCTACGGCGCTTGGGGCCCGGCACTTGGCTGGATAGGCCTCTCCGCGTGCGAGGAACCGAAGGCATCCCGGCGCAACCTTCTCCCTCAAAGAGGCTTGTTTTCAAGCGGTCTTGCATCGTCGTTGCCGAGTCGCGCTTCCACTAAACCTGCCGGAGAGCCCGTCTTTCGCGTGAACTTTCTCGCTCTGGTAGCGCTTGAGCGTGTATCTCTCGCCCGTCTCGGGATCGAGTACATCGCGCAGAGCCACGAGCACGTTTCGGTCTCTCCGCGAGCCGCTCACCGGCGCCACGAAGAGGCAGTACGAGCCATCGGGGATCAGAGGCCCCATGGAATTGCCGACCACCTGCGCGACGAAGATGCCCTGGCGGAGCGCGCGCTTGCTCGCGACCTCGACCCATTCCCATTCGCCGTCTTCGATGAACTGCGGGTCGCTGAACCCACCGGCGGCAGCTTTCAACGGCACGAGCGGCACGCACGTGCGGTCGCGATCCGCGGCCGAGGGCGTGACGAATCGGAGCGTCGGCCGCGCGCGGACTCGGGCATCTGCTGGTCCGTCGAACCACGATCGATCCGTCCGCAGTCTCGCCTTTGCTTCCTTCAGGTCGAGGTATCCAGCGAGCTTCACGAAGTGCCGCGACATCGCCGCCGAATCGTCGAGCTCGACCGCAGTGATCTCGATGACCTCCCAGCCGTTGTTCCGGAGCCACGAGCGAATCCGCAGGTCGTGCTCCTTCGTCTGCGTGTTGCCGTGGAGACCAGCGCCTAAGCCATCGAGATAGATGCAGATGCCCTCGTCCAGCGCGTGGTCGGGCGCGCGGTAGATCACATCGGGCGTCGTCGTTCCGATCGATCGGTCGAGTCGAACCTGCCCGCCTCGGATTCCCTCCTCGAATCCGGCCGCCTTCAAGAGGTGGCGCAACCGCCGCTCCTTCTCGTTGACTGGGTGACTCCCTGCACGCGGTTCGGAGGACGGCTGCTTGGCCGGGAGCTCGTGAGCGAGCTGAAGGGTCGAGCCCCACGACTCCAGACACTCGAGCGCACGCTTGCGATCCAGATGCTTGTGGTAGTACCCGTTGCGGAACGTCTGCAGGCAGTCGATGTACGACGTCGCGCACGCGGACGGGCAATGCCGGACGACTTCCATCGCCGCGGTGACGATCTTCTCGAAACGCCCGCAGATCTGATCGAGCAGACCCGATCCGCCCGGCATCGGATCCCAGAGCAGTGCATCGACCTCGTCGCGGTCGACTTGACCAAGAACGAGGATCTGCAGATCGCCCAGAGGCATGTCGAGCACCTGAGCCGCAGCGAATCGAAGAGCTTCGAGAACGCTGTACGCGGTGACTTGGTCCGGACAAGCGAGCAACGACAGCGCGTCGGCCACGATGTCGGCGTGAAGGCCGACTGGGACTACATGGCGCGGCGCGACGACCGCCGGTCCATCGGGGTCCACACCCCAGTCAGTTCGTCCGCGCCGGTCCCGTCCACGCCGACCGTTGCGGAGCGCCCACACAGGCCTCATCCTCCGCGCTCATGAACCGCGAACTCGACCGCGAGGCGCTGCGCGAGCGTATGCAGGTGCTGTCGGACGTGGGGCAACGCTTGGTGCTCGAGCGCGTTGTCGAGCGACTGCCCGATGCGACGCTCGAGTTGCTGCTCGATGGCCTCGTGCGCCTGGACGCGCGCGATCCCGCGAGCCCGCCGCCGCCGACTCCGATCCAGCGCGTCGAAGCTCACATCGCCGCCACGCGCCGCGGCGCGTTCCTCGGCGAGTACGTCATCCGCAACAAGCACGGTCAGCGCGAGCCGTGGCAGACGGCGGCGTGGGTAGCCGCGACGTCGCATCTGTTCGAGGTGACGTTTGCCCGGATCGGTGCCGCGCGAGAACAGGCGACGCTCGCAAGCCTGCGCTCGCTCGTGGAGTTGGTCGCGGAGGTGGACGAGCGCGTTGAGGAGTTCGTGGTGTTCGAGGACTCGAGCGCGAGCGACCAGTTCTGGTCGGACCTCGAGAGAGCAAGGCGCGTGTTCGAAGCGCCGGGGCTCGAGCAGCGCGAAGCCTGACGAGAGTCGCGAGCGCTCGGGCGACCACCCGGTGCCATCCCGCGACTATCGGCCCTTCGCCCCCGGCGTGACGGTGTTGGCCGGTTCGAACACCACGACGTCCATCTGCTCGAGTTCGGCCATGGCCCGATCGATCTCGCCGCGGCCCAGCTTCCAATCCAAGCCCCCGGCCCCACAGCCGAGAGGTGGGATGGCGATCGACCGGATCCCCTTCTCGCGCACGGCGCGCACGAGGTCGCGGAGCCCGTCGCGGATCCACTCGATGCGCGACGGATCGCGCCAGTGCTGCAAGGTCTGGAAGTGGATGATCCAGCGCGGCCCGACGAGCAAATGGTTCGCGGTCACGAGCATGCGGCCGACCTTGACCTCGCCACGCTTGGCCGCGGCTTCGTAGAGGCGCGCATTCTCGGGGAACACTTGCTTGAACTGGAGCGCGAGCCATTTGCCCATGACACCGACTTCGTTGACGGTGTTCACGACGGCATCGACGGGAGCGTCGAGCAGGTTGCCTTGGGTGTAGCGGATCATGGGCACTTCGGGACGAGCGCCAACAACACGTTCGCGCGGCAGATGCTGTCGCGCGATTCCCGATTCTCCCGAGACCACTGCACGTTCGGCAAGCAGACGCCGAAGCAGTCTCTATCCCGGATCGAGGTCGGCGAACGACTCGAACGCCATGCGGAAGCGCTGCTTCTCGAGCTGCGCCTTGATCACGTCGGCACCGGCGACGGTGAGCGATCCTGCCCGAACACATCCGAGAAGGATCGCCGGTGTGGTCAGGAGACGCTGCGCGCCAAGCTGCTCGACGATCATGCGTCGTGTGCGCCTCCCCTCGTCGGTTGCGATGAGCCACCCGCGATGCTCAGCGACCGCGAACGCAACGGCCTCGCCTCGATCCATGTGCTGCCGCAACTCGACCGACCTCGTGATCTCGGCGAGGTCAGCGGACACGACGAGTTCGAGGCCACCGTTCGCCAGCGCGATGTCCACCAAGATTCGCTGTCCAGGCTCGATCAGCTCGTCGAGGACCTGCTCGGGCACGACGAAGCGGTAGTCACGATGCTCGACGAGGAGGTCGAGCCGCTCGATGCGGGCGAAGTTCACGAGAATGCACGTGTCGCAGACGACTCGTGCGCGGCGATCGGCGGTCTCCTCCAACTCCAATCACCCCGTCACCCGCGCGGGGACAGGATCGTCGTCGAGACCCGCATCGGTGAGCACTTCATCGACGGTGCTCTCCTCGATTCCCGCTTCTTTCGCCAGCTCGATCAGCTTGCGGCGCGAGATGACTTCGCGGCGGTACGCCTCCAATCCGAGCGACAAGACTTGGGAGGAGAGCTTCCAGTGGAAGTCCTCGTCGAGCGCATCGCCGCGCAAAGCCCGCGCGAGTCGTCGCGCGTGATCGTCTTGAACCTGGAGCGCCTCGAACTGATCGCGCGTCAGCACTTTCAGGTTGAGCAAGTGGAACAGCGCGGCGGAGTAGCTCACGCCGAACACGTGCGCGAGGTGCACGATGTCGTGGATCTGCACTGCTTGGCTCGCGGTCGGCAAGCGCTTCGAGGCGAAGACCGCGTCCCCACTGCCGGTGCTCGCCGAATCCGGCACGACCTGGACCTGCCGTCCGGTCTCTCCCTTGCCGAGCGCTGCGAGGAACGCGAACACACCGGCCTCAGGCATCAAGAAGTGCGCGGCGAAGGCGTTGGCCCGCACTTCCATCAAGTCGTCCTTGTCCGACCTGCGGCTGACGGTCGCGTTGCGCGCTCGGTCGAGCAGCGCGTGCGCGTACTCGTGCGCGTACGAGAAAAGCCGACGCACGCGGTGCTCGTTCTCGTTGACGATGATCAGCGGGCCGAGGTCCTTCCCGTAGAGGAACGCGCCGGAGACGCCGTCGGGAAGCGCCTCTTCGGTGACCCGAACACCTTGAGCTTGGAGGATCTCCGGTAGCTCCCACACCGGCGACGCACCCAGGTCGAGCCGATTGCGTTCGAGGTCCGCCACGTCCTGGCCTTGTCGAATCGCTTCCCACTTCGTGCTCGGTGAAGGGATCGCGTACGCGAAGAGCGTCGACGCACGGCGCGGGATCCCGAGTTCGCGTTCGAGGCGATCGACCTCGGCGCAGATCCGCCAGTGCGTTCGCACGCGCTGTTCCAGCGCGTGGTCCCGCGCGATCTCTGCCGAGGCTCGCAGCAGAGTGGAGACCGGGTCGGGCGCGACCGGGGTCGCTTCGAGCAGCTCCGCGGCCGAGCGACCGTAGAGCCGGGCGAGCCGGTCCAGCTCCAACCCGGTGACGTTCCTCCGGCCGGCCTCGAGATCGGCGATCGCCGAGCGGGGTACGCCGAGGTGTTGGGAGACGACCGCTTGGGTCAGGCCGGCGGAATCCCGCGCGTGTTGCAGGCGCTGGCCGAGGGCTTCGGGGGTTTGAGTCATGGTGCCGTCGCAGGCCGACCGGGGTTCTGAGCGCGCCCTGAGCGCATGGACACGAGTTTCTCCGACATCAGCGGCACAGTCAATGCACCCTATGTCGGACCAGAGGACCATGGGCCTGGACCCTGGCCGAGCCACGTCGGGGGCACGGAAAGTCGCAGGTTGTGCGGGCAGCCACAGCAGCCGTTCAGGGGCACTGCTCGCCGAGTTCGTGCGGCGGAACCTCGGTGCCGCAGTCCACCAGCCGACCGCGCGCTGAACGAATCCCGATCGCACGCCACGCGTGACGCGTCATGCATCCTGAGGCGGAAGCTTGGCCCACATCGTGAGGCACAACTCCTCGCCGAAGAGTTGGAAGTCCGGCCGACGACCGGCGTGCGCCTCACCGGCTTCGAGGATGCGGCGAACGCCCTCACCGCGCGACTCCAAGAATGCGCGGCCCGTCTTCTCGCTCCGGATCTTCGACAAGAGTCCGACGAGCAGCTGGTTCCGCGTGAACACGCGGTAGGGCATCGTCTCGATCGTGAGCGAGTTCGGCAGCGCACCAGGGCTCGAAAGCTCGAGCCGATCCGCGAACAGGAACAGGCGGATCTTCGAGCCCGCGATGGAGTAGTCGCGGTGCGCGACCGCGTTGACGACAGCTTCGTGGACGGCGTCGAGGTCGAACTGAGGGAAGTCCTCTCGTCCGACATTCTTGCGCGCAGGCTTCAGCATGAAGCGCGCGACGAAAGCCGTCGCGGCATCGATCTGGTTGCCGAGTCGACCGCTGATCTGGTCGGCGTGGACCAAGTCGTCGGAGTTCTGACGTGTGCCCCGGTAGCAGGCCGCCTCGATGTAGGCCGTCGGGAGGAACCGCCGTGAATCGAGGCCGAAGGTGAGCAAGCCGGCGACCGTCGGACGGTCCGTTCCCTCTTCATCCGGCACCGTGACCCGGGTGTTGCGCAGCAGATCAGCCCACGGAATGGCCGGCGGGCGTTCGAAGAAAGTCGCCAGGGCGTCTCGCTGGAGATCCTCAGCCGTCGCTCCGGGAACAGGCTGTTCATCGAAGACGTAGGTTCGGCCGCGCTGCTGCAGCAGCCGAGCCAATTCCTCCGGCCGCAGATCGCGCTTGGTCGAACCCACGCGCAGGTAGTACCTACCACCTGACGTGCGGTGGACATAGAGCCCCCGACGGACCTCGACCAACATCACGAGCGCGTCCGTCCCATCCGGGCTCGGGAGCATTTCCTTGCGGAGAATGGGCCGCAACGGCGGCTCGCAGTTCTGCGTCGCGATGTTCACGACCCATTGCTCGACGAGGTCGGCCTGATCCGGCGCGATCCCGCGCACGATGCCGCCGTCGTCGACGCCGAGGAAGACGGCACCTCCATCCGCGTTCGCGAAGGCCACGAGCTCCGCCGCGAGAGCTTCGGCGTTGGGCGAGATCACGGTGCCTTCGCCGAGGTGCGGCTCCTCGAACTCGACGCGCGCGTCTTCGCCGGCGCGAAGTCGGTCGAGAATATGGTGCAAGGTGTCGAACATCGGGGAGTCCTGAGGGAGCAACGTAGCCGTCCGGCACGAACGCGCCCATACACGTCGATCCACGGAACCGCAGGCTTCGATCTGTCGGTCGATCACGACGAAGGCCGAGCCGCCCCGCAGCGCTCCCGGCACCGGCGGTCAGGTCAGGTCAGGTCCACGCAACGCCACCCGCGAGCTGGTTCGACTCCAGTCGTCGCTTCGACCAGTGCTCGTCGATCGCCTGCGTGAACTCGGCACGCACGAGCTTCGCGCGCGCGAGGAGATGGTCGCCCTCGTCGCGACGGATGTAGAGCCCCTCCGCCGGAGTGTTGGCGAGGCGCGACGTTCCGAGCAGGCGCGTGAGGCCGGCCAAGTCGAAGCGCCCGCGCGCGACCTGCGGCACGAGCGAGATCCCAAGCCGAGCGACGAGTTCATCGCGGCGCTGCGCGCTCCAGAACTGCTCGTTCGCGCGGTCGTAGACGTCGAACGCGAGGAACCAATCGGGCAGCGCGGTGTAACGCACGCTGTGAACGGCCCAGCACCATTCGCCGAAGAGCATGAGGTGCGGATGGAGCGCGTCGGTCAAGGCGTCGCGACGCGGCTCGAGCCAGCGGAAGAGCGGCTTGAACTGCGGGTGGCACGACTCGCGCTCAAGGAACGAGCCGCGGTTCTGGACGCGCAGTGCTCCGGCCTCGTCGATCGAGATGCCGAGGTTCGCGCCGTCGACTTTCTCTTCGACGAGGGCGTCAGTTGCGAGCAGGGACGCCGCTTCGGTCGGCTCGAGAACCTTGTCGTCACGAGGCTGGCCTGGGCCGAGCCATGCGAGATGCGGGGTGTGCGGAAAGCGGAAGAACTCGCTCATCGCCGTGCGGCGTGGTGGGCGCGGAGCCAGGCTTCGATGATGTGCTCGACACGCACGCCCGCTGCTTTCAGCTCACGCTCGATCCCGAGCCAGTCCGAATCGCAGGCGTTGACGATCGAGATCGTGTCCGGCTCGGTCAGCGCCACGGCCAGTAGTTGTCGATCCGAGCGATCGAAGCCACGAAACGCTTCGGGCACGACCCCGTGGCCGTCATCATCGCGGTCGATCGAGACCTGTCGCACGTTCGCGAGCTTCTCGCTCACGACCTGCAGCCCGAAGTCCTGGTCCGTCAGCTTCTTCCGGTACTCGTCGTAGATCTGGAACAAGTCATCGAGCGCGAGCTGCCGAGTTTCGTCGGCTCGAAATGCGACGAGCCACTCGAAGACGACTCGCTGCTCGTCGATCGGCACATGCGTGTCGCTGAACGGCGAATGCGGATGCGCCGCGCTGGCGACAAGGAGCACGTTCGTGTCAACGACATGGTCCGTCATGGACGGGACGGCCTGCCCTTCTTCGCCATCCGTTCCAGCGCCTTGCGCGTCTGGCGCTCCGTCTCGCCGATCGCGTCGCCGAAGAACTGCTTGGGCCAGTTTGCGACGCGGCCGTACGCGTCGACGCCGAGCGTCGTCAAGCGTGCGTCTCCTTGCTCATCCTTGTCGACCGAGTACAGCCGACAGAGGTTGGACTCGAACTTCTCCTCAGCGATCAGCGTCTGCAACCGGCGGAAGAGGTGCTCTGAGTGCGTCTCCACGACGAATTGGACTCGCCTTGCGCATGCGACTTCCGCCATCAGTTCCGCGAGACCTACCTGTGCGCGCGGATGCAAATGGATCTCGGGCTGTTCCGCGATGATCGTCGTTCCTTGAGGGACTGAGTGTGCGAGTACGAGCATCGGTAGCACCTGCGACACGCCGAAGCCGACATCCATGATGTTCGCGCGCTGAGTACCGCGGACGACGATCACTTCGTAGTGGCGCGAGCGACCTTGGCGCTTGAGTTCGAGTTTGTCGGCTACCCCGAGCCGAGCGAGCCACTCCGATGCTCGAGATACCAACCAGTCTTGCCCACCTTCCTGACCTTCTTTCTGACGCTTGCGCGAGTTCTCGCTCGCGAGAAGCGCGTGAACGGCGAACTCCCCCCGCTTCCCGAGATCGGTCGGGTC
>JAYTBY010000431.1:0-1630 GCA_043736755.1 Planctomycetota bacterium
AGTCCCTGCCACTGCTCGTACGTCTGCCCGGTCAGCTTGCGCCAGCTCGGAGAGTCCTCGCGGACGTGCCCGCTCGCGTCGGTCGTCCACACGACCTGCGCGGTGGCCAACACGAGCGAGCGAAAGCGTTCGCCGCTGAGCGCCACCTCGCGTTCGCGCTCGAGACGCTCGGTGGCATCGCGAACGACGAGCACGGCGCCTTGCATCGTTCCGTCCTGACCCAGGATCCTCGCGGCGGTCACGTCGACCGGGATCTGAGTCCCATCGCGGATGCGCAGTGCGACTTCGCCGGTCGAACGGTGGACTCCGCGCTCTGCGAGCGCGCGATGGATCACGAATTCGCTCGATTCCCCGGTTGAAATAGTCACCGCAGTCACGATGTCGTCGACCTGCCGTCCGATCTCGGCGTCACCGATCCGAAGCAGGGAACGACCACTGTCGTTGCAGAACGCCAAGCGCCCATCCTCATTCACGACGAGCACGGCGTCACCGATGCTGCCGAGAGTCACCTGGAAGCGCTCGCGTGCGTCCGCCATCTCGCGCGCGGCGAGCGAGCGCAAGCGATCGACACCGCGCACCAGCTTGTACACGAGCACCACGAGGAGGCCCGCCGCGATGCCCAGGACGATCCCGGTCGTCCGGGCTGCGCGAAAACTCGTGCGCACACGTGCCTCGCGGGCCAGGAGCAGCGCGTCTTCGCGTGCCTCGAACTGGACGATCAAGGCGCGCACGTCGTCCATCGACGTTTTGCCTTCGTCTGTAGCGGTGGCGCGCGCACCGGCATCCAGTCGGCCACCCCGAGCCCGGGCGACCACGTCATCGAGCAATCGAGTGCGGACCGCGATGCGCGTCGCGAGGAGCTGGACCTGCGCGTTCCGCTCGGCCTCGTCGGCCGTCACGACGAGGAGCTCGTCCAACTTCGCGCTGATCCGCTCCGTGGCTCCTTCGTACGGAGCGAGGTGTTTCAGATCGCCCGTGAGCAAGTAGCCCCGGACACCGGACTCCGCGCCGACGAGGTCCGCCAGGACGCCGCGCGCCTCTCCGACCACGTGTCGGAGGTGCGCGACGTACGATTCGTCCTCGTAGACGAGCTCCGTGTGACGGTAGTTCAGCCACGCACTGATCGCGACGAGCACCACGAGCAGCAGGAATCCAAGGCGCGTGGGCAGATCGAGACCCGCTCGCGTCCCGACGGTGAGGCGCCGCACATCGAGGAGGTCTCGGAAGTATTGTTTTTTCGTGTGCGGCATGGGAGGCGGCGATCACCCGTTCTGATCACGAACCCGAGGTCAGCGCCGTGCTCAGAGCGTGAGAAGAAATCACACGTGACGCGCCGCGGAAGCGGCGCAGATGGTTTCCGAGAGCATGTACGCTCGATTTCTTCACACGCGCTCAGGCTGCCGCGGGGAATCGAAAGCGCAAGCCCGAGCGCACTCCGGGTCGACCCCACACCCTCAGCTCGCCACCGAGGCTGATCACCAGGTCTTCTGCGAGTTTCAAACCCATCGCGCTCTCGAGGCGGTCGGGTCCGCCGTTGTGTCGCAGAAACTCCGTGAGCTCCAGATCGGTCTCGAGCGTTTGTGACCCGGTTGCCACGGGATTCGGCGGACCGCAGCGCAGCTCGACGCGA
>JAYTBY010000432.1:0-8071 GCA_043736755.1 Planctomycetota bacterium
CGTCACGCGCGCGAAATCGGAGATTCCGGACACGGGGCTTTGCGCGAGGGCCTACGCCCGAGCCAGCGCCGCGTTGGCTACGCGCGGCTCCCGCAAGGAATGGGGAAGGGCGGACCCTTTCTCGAAATCACTTCCTGATGGACGGATCAGCGGATTCGCGGCCTGCTCCCGGTTGCCAAACCGCGTGTCACGGAACCGCGGGAGGTGCAGATCGATCCGGCTCGCGCGAGCGCGAGTGAGGTGAGCGACATGCGCAGGGAATCCTCGCGGAGTCAGGACGTACGGAGTGCAGGAGGAGTATCGGCCCTCACCGTCTACGACTCGCTCTCCAGGGCGAGAGGAGCCCTTCGCCGTTCACGTTGCATGCGATGAAACGAGTCCTACTGAAGTTGCTGGTGGCGTCACTCGCCATCGTCGGAGCGGTGCTGCTGGTGCGTTCCGTGCTCGTGCCCGGGATCGAGTTGGTCTTCCAACCAAGCGCTTCGATCGCGAGTGTCCTGCGACGAACAGGCATCTTCGTGACGGTGCTGCTCGCCTATTGGGCGTTTGCCAAGCACTACGAGAAGCGCGCGGCCGTCGAACTGCGCCTCGTACCGTTCGGCATCGCGCTCGGCGCCTTGTCCGGTGCTGTGCTGATCTCGATCACGACCGTATCGCTGTTCGCGTTCGGCCTCTATGAAATCACCGGCCATCGCGGCCTGCAGGGGGCCTTGCTGGGAGTTGCGGGCGTGATCTTCGTGGCGGCGTTCCTGGAGGAGGTGGCCTATCGCTGCGTCCTGTTCCGCATCCTCGAAGAGGCGTGGGGCACGTCGGCCGCGTTGTGGCTGCAATCGCTGATCTTCGCCGCGATGCACCTGGCCAATGCGGAGTCCAGCGTGATGGAGTCGATGACGACCATGGTGGCGGTGACGCTGATCGGTGCGTTCTGGACGAGCCTCTACATTCGCACTCGCAACCTCTGGGTGGTGACTGCCCATCATGCCGCGTGGAACTTCGCGATCATCCTGACCGGACTGCCGTTGTCCGGTATCGACGCTTGGCGCGCTCTGGCGCCGATCGAGAGCCGCTCCCTAGGTCCGGTGTGGCTGACCGGTGGTGTATTCGGCCCGGAGGACTCGATCATCACCATCGCCGTGGTCACGCTGAGCTTGGTGGTCGTGTTGCGCAGTGCCAGGAAAGCACGCCGCGTCGTCGTCGCCTCCGCAATCTCCGCGACGTGACCGGCGCGTCGATTGTGCTCACGGAGCACGCATCGCGCGTGGCGCCGAAAGCGCTCGCGGTTCCGGAACGTCTGGGTGATCTCGAACTGCTCCGCGCGGGCGGCCTGGGCGTCGGCTCTTTCGAGGGATAGGAACTCGAAGCCGAGGACCCCCGACAGCGGGTAACGGTTCGGGCCGCTTCGGAGCAGGTCGCGAGGTCGCGTGCATGTGGACCCTGTCCTTCGGATCTCCGTACTGCAGTTCCGCGCAGCCAGGAGATCCACCTCGAGTAGGCCGGACGCGTCGGGCGCGGGCTCGTCGTGCTCCTCGCGCGGCAGGTGTCCGCGGCGCTGGAGGTCGCGCGCGACGCGGCGGTGCAGGATGGCGGTATCTCGCGCGACGCCCTCATCTCTCTGCACGAATGCTGGCTGAAAGCGCGGCAGGGAGAACGGACTCAGGTTCGTTTGGACGGCATCGGGCAGCAGCGCGCGGAAGTGGAGCGGTCCGGCACGAGTCAGGCCGGACGACCGGACTCATCCGAGGCACGCCTACGCTCGCGCTGGTCGGCTTCGCCCCGGAGGCGCTTCACTTCCTTGTAGGAGAACGTGATGGCCAAGCCGCAGATCGTCGAGACGAACAGGCCGGCCAAGAAGACCGCGAGGGCTGACATGTCAGCGTCCCTTTCCCTGGCCGAAGAGCACCGCGAGGGCGAGGATCGAGGGCACCCACAGGCCCACGAATTGACCCTCCTCGCGCTGGCCGCTGAACCAGAGGTAGATGGACAGCACGAGGGACAGGAGAGCGGCGATCAGGAATGTGTAGGCACTGCGTTGGAGCATGATCGCACCTCGTTCTGTCTGGATTGGCCCGTTCGGGGCCGCCGTGGACTGCGCTTCTCGCGCGCACAGGGGGCCTGCGCGGCGATCAACTTCACGGGAGCGGTTCGCGTGCCGACGAGTTTCGGATTCGGCGGCCCGCAGTTGGGCGGGCGCGGCTCGATCTTGACGCCGTCTCGACGCGACTCGCGAAACCGGCTCGAGCTCGAGCGCGTACGAAACGTCGGTGAGAGGGCGCTGCGAAGTCGCAGTCGGTCCTCGTCCCACGCGTAGAGATCCCCGAAGGCAGGCTCGAGCACATGTCCTCGATTTCGAATCCCTGGTTCCTCGTCTCCATCCTCGCCGCAGCGACGACCCCAGCGATCGCGACGCCGCGATCCGTCGACGAGATCCCGCTGCCGCGCGTGCGCGAGGGCGGCACGCCGTACGACCCGCTGCAGTCGCTCGTGCCGCGCACGATCCAACGTCCAGCGGCGCTGACCATCCCCGGTACAGGCGTGATCACTTCGCCGGCCGAGTACGAGCCCGTCCAGGGCGTGTTGTTCCGCCACAACTCGTCGTCATTCGCGAACGTCGTGCGCGACTGCGTCGTCGCGCTGACGGCGAACCCGGCCTACGACGAGATCGCCTACGTCGTCGTCTCGAGTGCCACCCAGCAGCAGTCGGCTACGAACGCGTTCGTGGCCGGCGGCGCGGACATGAGCAAGGTCCGCTTCTTCGTCCAACCCACGAACTCCGTGTGGATGCGCGATTACGGACCGCACTTCGTGTGGCAGGACGGCGCGCTGGCCGTCGTCGACAGCCACTACTACCCGACGCGGCCGGACGACAATTTCATCCCGACGCTGCTCGGCGATCTCGACTTCGCGACGTCCACGTACGACATGGGCGTCTACTACTCGGGCGGCAACTTCCAGCCCGGCCCGAACCGCCCGGGGTTCAAGACGGCTCTCGTGAACGTGGACAATCCGGCCAGCGCGGGCTTCGACACGAACTCGATCGCGGCACTGTTCCAGGACTTCCAGGGCGTCGACACGCTGCACGTTTTGCCGCAGCTCCCGCCTTCGGTCGACGGCACGGGCCACATCGACATGTGGCTGTACCTCGTCGACCAAGACACGGCGATCATCTCGGAGTTCCTGCCCGGATCGAACACGACCGCGATCTCGGTGACGAACAACGCGGTTCCGTTCATGCAGAACCTGGGATTCACGGTGTTCCGCACGCCGGCATTCAACGTCGGCAGCACGCACTACACCTACGCCAACGCCTTCCGCGTGAACGACCGCATCTTCATCCCGACCTGCGGTCAGGGGAACACGGCGTACCTCGACGAGGCCGCGGCCGCGATCGCGACTTGGCAGGCCGCGGCCGGGTCGGGTGTGCAGATCGTGGGCATCAACTGCTTCTCGATCATTCCCGCGGCGGGCGCGATCCACTGCATCGTGAAGCAGGTTCCGCGCTACACCGCGCCCGTGCCCGCGGCGCACGTCTCGGCGCCGAGCGGCGGCGAGCTCCTCGCCCCGGGCGACGTGACGACGATCACGTGGCTCGCCTCGGACACGTTCAACGCGCCGCTCCCGACCGCGACACTCTTCTGGTCGCCCAACGACGGCGTCACTTGGCTCTCGATCGCGACGGTTGCGAACACGGGCCGGTACGACTGGACGGTTCCGGCGACGCTCACCGATCGTGGCCGCGTGCGCGTCGTCGTGACGGCGAACGATGGTGACCAAGCGACGGCCGATAGCGCGGGTTCGTTCCGCATCAGGCCCATGCTGCGCAGCGTCTACGACTTCGCGAACGGCGCGGGTACGACGCAGATCGCGCTCGGCACGCAGACTTCGAGCTGGAACACCACCGTCTCCGGCGTGCGCTCGCCGGTGGTGGCGCAGATCTCAGCGGCGGCATACTCGGCTCTCGCCACCTCGAACGCGACGGGCGGCGACGGCGACGCGAACCGCTACATCTCGCCGACAGTCAGCAGCGGATTCGAGTCGACGCACCTTTTCGAGTTCACGCTGACCGAGGCGCGCGAGGACATCGCGGCCCTCGACGTCTGCTGGGAGGGCTACGCCGACAACTGCACGCAGGTCGAGCTGTACGTCTGGGACATCGTGCTCGGTCAGTGGAGCGACGGTCGCGGCAACGTCGGTCAGAACCGCTACCTCGACGCGTTCGCTGGCATCCGCGACGAGGTCCTCGCTGCGACCCTCGTAAGCGACATCGCGCGTTACGTCGACGCCAGCGGGCGCACTGCGTTCCTCGTGTACGCCGAGCGGTCGAATGACGAGACCTTCCACGACGTGATGCGCGTGAGCGTCGCGCGTGTCGATGAAACGGGAGTCGCCTTCTGTTCGGGCGACGGCACCAGTACGGCCTGCCCGTGCGGCAACGTAGGCGACGCAGGCCGCGGCTGTGGGAACTCCGCGGCGAGCGACGGCGCGCACCTCGAGGCCTTCGGCGTCGCGAGCGTGACGAACGACGCGCTGGGCCTCTCGGTGTCGAGTGCGCCGCCGGCCGCCGCCGTGCTGTTCATCCAGGGCAGCGATCGCCAGAGCGGGGGCGCAGGCGCGATTTTCGGCGACGGCCTGCGCTGCGTCGCCGGAACTGTGATCCGTCTCGGACTGAGCAACGCGACCGGTGGCACGGCGCGCTACGGCGCACCCTACGGCGACGAGCCCGTCTCGACGCGCGGTGCGGTCGGTCCGGCGGGCGGCACGTTCCACTACCAAGCCTGGTTCCGCGACCCCGCGCCGCTCTGCACGAGCTCGACCTTCAACCTGAGCAACGGCACGAGTGTCGTCTGGGCGCCGTAGTCCGAAGACGACGGCAACGCACGGGCGGCGGATGGGATTCGCCGCCACGCACTTTTCGAGGCCTGCTCGGGCCGCATGGACTCGTCTTCGCGCGAGATAGCGAAGGCCGCGCGTCCACTCTTGCTGCCATCAAGCGTCGGCTTGTCAGAGGAGTTCGAGCGCAGCTTCGCGTGGATGGCAGGGCTCGCCCGAGAGTTCCGTAGAGTCCGAGACCCGTTGGGGCATCCTCGGCCCCGCGGTGATCACTTCGTCGCCGCACGAACGCCGTCCTCGGAAGGATCGGTCTCGCCATGGATCAGCTCGCCCTCGTCGCTCGAGTCGCCATCGCCGTGTCCGTTTTCTACGTGTGGATCTTCCGCTTCGACAACATCGTCAAGGAGTTCCGCGAGTACGGCCTGTCGGACCTGTTCCGCACCATGATCGGTGCGGCGAAGATCGCCCTCTCGACGTTGTTGGTCGCGGGCATCTGGTATCCCGCGCTCGTCCTCGTTCCAGCGATCGCGATGGCGGTCCTGATGGCGGGTGCCCAAGCATCGCACTTCAAGGTGCGCCACCCGTGGCCGGCCTTCATGCCATCGTTGGTGCTGTTGCTGCTCTCCCTCTTCGTCGCTGCGGTGCGCGCGGGATACATCGCCTGATCGGGATTGCGAACCCTCATCGTCGTGGGCTCGAGTCTCGCGTTCCTCGTCTATGGAGCGCACTGCTTGCGCTCAGAATCCATGCGACGTGAGTTCGCGCGCTATGGCTTGGATAACTTGCGCGTGCTCACCGGCGTACTCGAGATGCTCGCCGGGGTGGGATTGCTCGTCGGGCTTTGGTGGCCGCTCGCACTCCAAGTTTCCTCGGGCGGACTGGCGCTGCTGATGCTATTTGCGATCGTGGCGCGGTTCCGGGTCCGCGATTCCATCTGTGTCGCGCTGCCTGCGCTGACGCTCTTGCTCGCCAATGCCTACATCCTGCTGGACTCGCTCGGCGTGCTCCGCTGACGGTTCTGTTCGCTGCGCCGCCCGAGCTCGGATCCCGAGCGCGCAGCGCACGACCTCGCCCGCGCGGCGCTGAAGGTCCCGGGCATGCCTGCTCGCTCGGCTCGTCGATATCAGCGCACCGTGCGAGCGGGCGCGTTGCTCGAACAAGGGCGCTGCTCCCCGCCGCGCGGAACCGCACGCGGCGAGAGCGGTCGCAACGGGCTCGAGTCCCTCACTGCGTTCCAGCGGGGCACACGGCCTTCCCGCTACGCCGCATCGGAGTGCGGGACCATCGGCACGGTCCATGCAAGATCGGCGTCGCCGCGCCACAACGCTCGGCGTCCTCGCGCGAGTCGACCGACGGCGGACGTCAGCAACGGGAAATGAGAGCGACACGTAACCGGCGTGCCGACCGCGGGTAGATCGATTCCAGGCAGTTCCATTCGTAGCCTCGCTACTCATGACATTGAGGGCATCCCCATGCGTTACTCGATCCTGCTAGCCGTACTCACCCCGGTTGTGGCTCCCGCCCTCCCGGCACAGTCTCTTTCCAACGCCGGTTTGGCCTTCGCGCACACACCAATCGTTGGGGCGAGTGGCGACTTCTCCGCCTTCGTCTCACCGGAGGCGGCCCAGAGCGTCGATTTGAGCGGCGACGGCGATCTCCTGGACGGGGTCCTGTTCGTCCATCGCAGCTCGACCGCCACCAACGTGAACAGCGGGATCGCCGTGCCCCCGGGACCGTCGCCGCAGCAGATCGTCGTGGGCGATCGCTTGATCGCGTGCGTCACCCGCGAAAGCTACTACGGCCCCGGCGGCACCGATCTGAATGGTGATGGCGACGCAACCGACCGCGTGCCCGCCGTCTACGACACGCTCACCGGCAGCACGATCTTCCTGAACTCCACCGTCTCTGCGAGCGCGTTTGGACCCAGATGGTCACCGACGGCAGGGCCGCGACTCCTGTTCGGCGCCTACGAGTTCACGCAGGGAGTGGATCTCAACGGCGATGGCGATGTGACCGACGAAGTCCTGCAGCGCTGGGACGTCGGATCCGGCAACCTCCAGAACCTCGGGTTGGCGGTCGCCGGGATCAACGTTGGACGAGGCAGCGCGCTGTTCACCGTGCGCGAGTTCGAGCAGGGAGCGGACCTCAATGCCGACGGCGATTCGTCGGACCAGGTCGTGCATGCGATCGACTTCGCGACGGGCACCGTCTCGAACCTGGGCATCGCCAGTGTGCATATCCGGAACGATGGCGATCTCTTCGCCTTCGTGGGCGACGAGGCCAGTGGCGCGCCCGGAACGGACTGGAACGGCGACTCGGACTCGGACGACCGGGTGCTCTTCGCGTACATCGGTCCGAGCGGGACGTTGCGGAACCTGGGCTCGCCGGTCGACATCCCCGAATGGAGCACTGGGGCCTACCTCACCGTGCAGGACTACCTGATCGTCTGGGGCGCGCGAGAGTCGCATGCGGGCACCGGCGCGGACTGGAACGTGGATGGCGACAGCCTGGACCTGGTGGTTCACACGCACAATGCTCGCGGCGGGATCACGCGCAACTCGAAGCTCGCGGCGACGATCATGACTTCGTCGACACCGCAGATCTCCGGTGACCGGATCGCCTTCCTGGTCAACGAATCCAGCCAGGGTGGCGCCGACCGCAATGGCGACGGGGACGCAGCGGACGAAGTCGTGACGATCTTCGACTCGCGCACGACCACGGTCACGAACATCGGACTGGCCCGATCGGCAGCGCTCGAAGCCCTGCGGATCGCCCCGGACTTCGCTGCCTTCTACGTCGATGAACTCGCACAGGGTCAGCAGGACCTGAACGGGGACGGGCAAGTCACCCAATTCGTGGTGGGCACGTACCGGTTCGCCACTGGGGCGACGGTCCTGTTGCCGAACACGGCGGCCTCGAATCCTCAGTTGCCCATCGTCGGCACACACGTCGTGTTCTTGACCGACGAGGCGCCGCTGGGGCTGGACCACAATGGCGACGGGGACTCACTCGACCGCGTGCTGACGTCCTGGAACTCCCTGAACGGCGTGGTCGCGAATCACGGAGTCGCCGTTGGCGGCGCGATCGTGCACACGCGCACCACGCTGATCTTCCCTGTCCCCGAGCCGCTGCAGGGCAACTCCGACCTGAACGGGGACCTGGACATGGGGGACAACGTCGCACACCTGCTTCGTTTCTGAGCGGATGCGCCACGGCGGCCGCGGATTCACGCGCGGCCGAAGAG
>JAYTBY010000433.1:0-1626 GCA_043736755.1 Planctomycetota bacterium
TTGTCGTCCGGCGTGCGCTGTTCCAGGGGGGAGTCTCTCGTCTACGGACTGCGGTCGATCGCGTCGCAGTTTAGACATCGCACGGAGCGCGTCCTCGGACGAGTCGCCGGTCCTTGGCGGTCGGGATCAGCGAATCGGAGCAAGCGTAGGCTCGCAACGGATCGCGCGGGTCAGCCGCCGAAGCCGTTCACGGAACCGCCGGACACGCGCGCCTGCGACTTCGCCCGGAGCCGCTCGGCCCAGGCCTCGATGCGCGGGCGAGCTTGCGCAAGCCCGGCGTCGTCCAGGAACTCCAGTCCCACGCGCACGCGGACGCTGGTCTGCTTCGCACCGCGGACCGTCGCGCGCAGGCGCAGCGTACCGCCAGAACCCGGGAACGCCAGCAGCACGGCGACCTCGCGCGCGACGACGGCCATGCGAGCGGACTCGAGATCGAGTTCGACGCCGAGTCCGGTGACGGACGCATCGAGTACACGCCCGCGCGCTTCACCGCCGCGCCACGCGACCATGAGGGTCGCAGCGAGCTCATCACGCGGCACGAAGCGCGGTGCCCGTCGACGACTGAACCAGCGGCTCCACTCGGGCGTGACTTGGCGGTGCAGCTCGTCGTGATCGAGGAACTGCACTCCGTAGCGTGTGCCGCCGTTCGCGAGAGACTCGGCGGTCGCGACCCGCGCACGCAACGTGACCTCCGGCAAGTACCGCGACGTCACGATCACGACGCCGACTTGATCGGGTCGGATGCACGGATCGTCCTTGTATCCGAAGCGCACCGCCGCGCCAGCCCAGGAGCAATCCTCCACGATTCCGTGCAATCGAGTCCCGTCCGGACGACGGACTTCCATGCGGACGGACGGTCCGTGGACGAGGGAGACACGATGGAACTTGCGCCGCTCGATCGTGGACCGGCGCATGGCTGACATCGGTGCCGCGGGCCGCGCGAGCGACGCGAGCGGCAAGGGGATCGAGCGGTTCAGGCCTTGGGGATGGCTCATGACCAAGGGCCGGTATCGGCGCGTGGCGCGGCGGGAATGGAACGAAATTCTGCAAAGGCGTGGGGATCGCACGCGCTTGCGCATCGGACCCGAGTCGGTTCTGGTGAGCGCGCGATGACACTCCGTCCCGCCTCGATCGAACCGCCCGCCTGGCGTCCGAGCCGCATCCGCGCGGGATCGTGGACGATCGCGGCGCTGTCGGACGGATGGTTGCGTCTCGACGGCGGATCGATGTGGGGCGTCGTTCCGAAGACCTTGTGGAGCGCGTGGACGCCGGCTGCCCCCGACAACACGATCCTGCTCGCGCTGCGGCCGTTCCTCGCGGAGCGCGGAGACGTCAAGGTCCTCGTCGAGCCGGGCGTCGGCGATCGTTGGTCGCCGAAGCTCGCGCGGGTCTACGGGCTCGTGCGCAATCCGACGCTCGATTCCGCGCTCGAAATGGCTGGCGTGGCGCCCGAATCGATTACGCACGTGATCGGCACCCATGCGCACTGGGATCACATCGGTGCCTGGGTCGTCGAGCGCGACGGTCGGCTCGTGCCACGTTTTCCGCAGGCCAGACACTACTTGCCGCGCATCGAGCTCGACGTCGCGCGCGCCGCCGACGCGGTGCGTGCTGCGAGCTATCGCG
>JAYTBY010000434.1:0-1626 GCA_043736755.1 Planctomycetota bacterium
GGCCCGAGCGAACCCGCTGTGCGCACCGGGTACTTCCGACTCACGCTATTGCTGCTCGCGCAGGGGCGCTTCCGCGAGGCGATCGCGCTGCGCGATGCGGCCGACCTCAAGGGGCTCGGCATGGCGAGTGTCGGACGTCTCGGCACGGACAAATTCCCCCCGGACACGCAGCCGAACCCTTTCGACCTCACCACGCAGAACGGTGGCGGCGCGACCCAGGGCGAGATCGATACGGCTTGGCGTGAAGGCGATCCGCAGCGATCACTACAACTCAGCGAGAAGTCGTTGGAAGAGACCGAGTCGACCAAGCTGTCGCCGCAACAGATTCGGTCCGCGCGCTGGTTGAGCGCGGTGCTCGCCGTCGAAGTCGGCAACTATCGGCGAGCCCGCGAGCTGGTCACCTTGCTGCTCGAGGGTGACGACTTGGCCGGCCCCGTGGAGGGCCAGGAGCGTTCGCGAGTCTTCGCACTGCGCGAGCGAATCGATCGCCTCGAAGCTCACAGGCGCGACGCCGAGGACGGCCTATTCGCGGATTGGCCGGCATCGTGGTGGACGTCGAACGCGAACGTCGCGTCCGAAACGTGGTCACCGGTCGACGAGGAGACTGTGAGGAAAGCGCTGGGCAAGCAAGTCACGGAACCCACCGCGGATTCCGACACGTTCGACATGGATGCCGAACGCGCGGAATGCGCGCGGATGCAGCGAGCGTGCGCGCTGGAAGACGCGGTCGTGATGCAGCGCCGGATCGTCGCGGAACTCAAGCGGGACTCCCGCTTCAGCGATGCGGAAAGGGAAGAGGCCGAGCGCGGACTCGCGGCCATCTATCGCGTGCTCGGGGAGGTCGACGCAGCACGCGAGGTCGAGTTGGGTCTGCGCCCTTGAAGGTTCGCACACGGCGTCGGTAGCGAGCCCGGCCAGCACGCCGACGAAGTGCCGCAGTTCTCCCTCGGCCCGCCGATCCAGATCGCTGCGGCGGGCGAGTGCTCCGCGAGACGGAACACCGCCTCCGCCGCATGAGCCGGCCGTCTACGGCGATTCCGACGCCGACGCCTGCCGGTCGAGCCTCAACGCGATCGAAGCCGCGTGCACGACCGAGGCGATGCGCACGGCGTCGAGCACCTGCGCCTCGCTCGCACCCAGCTCCATCAGCGAGTGCTCGTGACTCTGCACGCACATTTCGCAGCCGTTGATCGCCGACACCGCGATGCACATGAGCTCGAAGTCAACCTTCGAAGTCTGGGGCTGCGCCAAGCGCTGCATGCGCAACCGCGCCGGCATCGTCGAGTAGGTCGGCTTCCCGATCATGTGACGGAACCGGTAGAAGACGTTGTTCATCGCCATCAACGCGGCAGCGGCTTTCGCGTCTTCAGTCCACTCCGGCGCGAACTTCGACGCGTCGTGAAGCAGCGCTTCTTGCAGCTCGTCGTTGCGCGACACGAACGCGCACGCGAGCGCGATGCCCAGTCGTTGCTCCGCGCTCAAAGATCCGTCGCCGAGCACGCTCTGGAGATTGAGGCGGATGTCCTTGCCCGCATCGGGGATCGAGGACGCGAGAGCGAGTACTTGGTCCATGTGCGTTCTTTCGTGCTGGTTTGGAATCACAACGCGATCGTGAAACAGGACCGC
>JAYTBY010000435.1:0-1626 GCA_043736755.1 Planctomycetota bacterium
GGAACCTGTTCGACACGCGCGTCGCGGCGGCGACGCTCGGCAGCAAGACGCCCGGGCTCGCGACGGTGCTGCTCGAGCGTTTCGGCATCGCGCTCGACAAGTCCATGCAGCGCTCGGACTGGGGTCAGCGGCCGCTGACGGAGAAGCAGATCCGCTACGCGCGCCTCGACACGCACTTCCTGATTCCGCTGATGGACGAGCAGATTCCGGAGCTCGCGCGCACGGATCGCGAAGTCGTGGTCGCCACCGAATGTCGTCGGTTGGAGGCGCTCGAACTGCCCGATCACTCGTTCGACCCCGATGAATGGTCGCGGATCAAAGGCGCGCGCGCATTGCCGCCGACCGAGCGGCAGATCCTGCGCGAGCTCTTCATCTTGCGCGACCGGCTCGCGCGCGAGGCGAACGAGCCGCCGTTCCGAGTCGTGAACAACGAGACGCTGATCGTGTTGGCGCAGGTCGCGCCGCGCTCCACACACGGGTTGCGCGACGTCCCTGGTTTTTCGCCGCGTCAGGCGCGCAAGTTCGGTGATCTCGTGCTCGAGGCCGTCGCGCGCGGGCTCGCACTGGGCCCGATCCAACGGTTCCCGCACCTCGAGAGCCGCGAGGGGACCGACGGCTTCGACGACGAGCAGATCGAGCTCCACGAGCGCTTGAAGTCGGTGCGCAAGTCGTTCGCCGAGGTTGCCGGCATCGACTCGGCCTACGTGCTGAACCGCCACGTTCTGCGGCGCATCGCGCTGGAGAAGCCGCTCGACCTCGCCTCGCTGAGTCGGATCGCTGGGATCGATCCCTGGCAGGTCGAGCGCCTGGGCACGCGCCTTCTCGAAGCCGTTGCGCGCTTCGAGGCGGATCGCAGCGCCGGTCTGCTCGAGCTGCCGCAGCGTCGCCGCCGGGACTGAAGGCAGCGGTGGAGGCGGGGCGTGGAGCCCGAGTCAGGCTCTCGTGACCGTTACCAGCCTCCAAGCGTGACGGGTGCTGCCGGCCCTGAGTCCCCATGGGTCGTCACGCCGAATCGTGCGCCCCCCAAAAACTGCGCGGGAGCGCGTCCGGAAGGACGCGCTCCCGCGCATGGATCGGTTGGTGGAGACGAAGGGAGTCGAACCCTCGACCTACGCATTGCGAACGCGCCGCTCTACCAACTGAGCTACGTCCCCAACCGGGGCGAGGAGGATAGTGTCGCGACCGCGCTCTGGGAAGAGCTCCGGCCGCGGGCAGGTCCAGCGGCCCGTTCCTCCGCTGAATCCCAACCCGCGACCGTCGCCAGCCTCGCCCTCGCGGGCGGTGCGCCTCACAGGGGCGTCACGCATTCGACCTCGACCACGAGTGCTCGCCAGAGCTCGGATCTAGGCCCGCCGTGTCCGCGGAGAGCCTCGGGTCTTCCTGCGCGCCGTCCCTCCGGAGTGTCCCTTGGCGCTCCGAGAGATCTGCGCAGGGCCCGAACTCAGTGGCCGGGGCGCGTCGAGGAGAGAGTTCCCTAGCGTTCCCGACGCACCGACCTCGCCGAGCGAACTCGGGGTAGCCGCGCGCAGACTCCTCCCGTCAGAGCACGGGCTGTGCCGCGTCGGGAACGGGCGACACAAAGCCCTGGGAATCCGGTGTTTCGATCTTTGCGAGCTCCGGGCGTCG
>JAYTBY010000436.1:0-3664 GCA_043736755.1 Planctomycetota bacterium
TTCCACGAGGCGCGACGTGACCATCCCCGTGTGATTCGGCAACGTCACCGTGCGATCCGGATCCGTGCGCGCGTTCAGTGTGTGCGCGCCCTGCCGCAGTCGATCGAAGTTCGGCAAGGTGTTCGGTACGGCGATCAACGCGTCGCTGCGCAGTCCATCCACGCTGACGAGCAGGACCACGTCGAAATCCGGCTCGATGGGCCTGGTCGGCGCAAGGGGCAAGCTCGGCGCAAGGGTCGAGCTCGGCGTGGCGGCCGACGAATCGGGGCCACACGCGGCGAAAACGAGCATGGCGCCGAGCGCCAGGACGCGAACCGGGATCATCGTTCGAAGTGAACCACGCGCGGCGGGTCCGCGCGAGCACGGAAGGACCTTCAGGGTGGACGATTCCGTTCCGTAGACTCCCGCTCCACCCGCGGGCCGCGCGGCGCCGATGCAAAGTCCTTCATGACGAGCGATCACCGCGGTTTGCGCCTCTCGGGCCTGCAGGTCGCGTTCCTACTCGCGGCTGTCGTCGCCTGTCGCATCGCGGCGGTTCGCGCTTGCCCGACGTACGACGACGCGTTCATCACGTACCGCTATGCGGCGAATCTCGCGGCCGGAAACGGGCTCGTCTTCAACGTGGGAGCAGCGTGGGAACCGATCCTCGGGACGACGACGCTCCTCTACTCGTTGATCCTGTCGGGGTTCTCCGCGCTTGGTTTCGACCTCGTGCGCGCGTCGCTCGGACTGAACGTCGTCTGCGACGCGGTCACGGCGCTGCTCCTCGTCCGCATCCTCGGGGCGAGGCCCGTCGTCACGACCGCGGCGGTTCTCGGCTTCGCCAGCTTGCCCGAGCTCGCACGCATCAGCGTCGGCGGCATGGAGTCGCCGCTCTTCCTCGCGTGCGCCGTCGGAGCGTGTTTCGCCGCTCAACACGGCCGCTCGGGAGTCGCTGGCATCCTCACCGCGGCGACGTGCCTCGTGCGACCGGAAGGTGTGCTGCTCGCTGGAATCCTGTTCTTCGCACACATTCGCCGACCGCGCGACCTCGTGCGTTTCACGATCCCGATCGTCGTCGCCGGTCTCGGGGCGATCGCGATTCTCTTCGCGGTGTACGGCACGCCGATCCCGCACAGCGTCACCGCGAAGTCCGCGATGCAAGGGCCGGATCCCGCAGCGGAGAAAGCCGCGCGGCTCGCGCTGATCGTGCGGCAGGCGTTCTTGCCGCGCACGGCGTATGCGCCGATCCTCGTCTTCGCACTCGTCGGCGTCGTGCGCGCCGTGCGAGCGGGTGGTGCCGTGCGCAGCCTGTCGCTCTTCGCGCTGGCGATCAGCGCGAGCTACGTCGCGGCGCGACCGCACACGTGGGGTTGGTACTACTACGTTCCGCTCGCGGGCCTCGTCATGTGGACGGCGCTCGGCATCGAAGGGATGTTCGACCTCGTCGCGCGTCGAGCCGGGTCCGCGCTGCGGCACGCCGTCGAATCGTTCGCCCCGCAGGTCGCGAGCGTCGCTCTCGCAGCCCTGGCGTTCTTCGCGGCGTCACGCTTGGAGTCACCGATCGAAGCGCGCGTCTATGTGCCGATGTGGGCTTGGGCCGAGCGGACGTCGGCTGCGGAACCGAGTGCGCGCATCCTGGCGAGCGACATCGGCGCGATCGGTCACCGTTGGAAGGGGATCGTCCTCGACAGCGAGGGTCTCACGTGGCCCGAAGCCCTGATTCACAAGTTGCCGGCCGTGATCATCGACGCGACGGCACCGGAATACTTGCTCGTCGTTGCCGAGCGTCCACGTTTGCGGCATCTCTCGGCGCGACCGGACATCTTGTCTCGCTACGAAGCGATCGCGCGCTTCAACGCGACGGGCAAGACTGCGCTCGAATTGACGCCGGAGGACGTGCCGATCGAGTGGTCACAGGACTACCTAGTCTACCGTCGCCGCCCCTGAGCCCGGATGATTCACGAGCGCGCCCTCACGCGCGCCCCCTCGCGCTCGCCCAACGACGCTGCTCGCCCGCCTTGGAGGGATCACGCAGGCGTCGAGATCGAGCGGAGCCTCGTCTGTCACGCGCGATCTCGTGCTCGAAGCGGGAGCCCACCTTAGGGACGCTGAGTGTTCCGCACGGCCCCTTTGCGCACGAATCGAGACGCGCGACCGAAGTGCGCTGGGTGCCCCACCCATGTGCGCGGAATCAAACCGAGCCAGCTCCATGACTCGCCAGTCAGCTCTCATCCCGCTCGAGAAGAGCGTCTTCTGCTGCGCGATCTCGAGCTCGAAGTGAGAGCCCCCCCTGGGGACGCTGAGTGTTCCGCACGGCCCCTTTGCGCACGAATCGAGACGCGCGGTCGAAGTGCGCTGCGTGCCACGCAAATGTGCGCGGAATCAAACCGAGCCAGCTGCATGACTCGCCAGTCAGCTCTCATCCCGCTCGAGCGGAGCCTCGTGCGCCGCGCGATCTCGAGGTGTGAGCGGGAGCCCACTGTCGCGACGCGGAGTGCTCCGCACGGCCCCGTTGCGCTCGAACCGAAACGCGCGGTCGAAGTGTCCCGGATGCCCTAGAACATGTGCACGGAATCAAACCGAGCCAACTGCATCACCTGTCGATGAGTCAGCACGCAGCCCCCGGCGTGAATCACCGTCACGGTGTGCTCGCGCCGGTTCCACACCCGCTAGTCGACAGGTCGAGCGCCCCGTCACGGCGCAAATCGCACGCAATACACCGGCGGGAAGTTGTGCCCGAGCTCCTTCCACGAATCGCCGCGGTCCTCGGACCAGTACACGTTGCCGGTCGTGCTCCCGAACGCGAGCGTGTCCTCGTGCTGATCGAGCGCGTGCCGCAACACGACGTCGTACGCACGCTCATCCGGTAGCCCGCGTCGCAAGTCGATCCAACTCTTCCCGCCGTCCTCGGTGCGCATGACGCGCAGCGCGCCGTCGATCGCTTGGCGCCGCACGTCCGCGTCGGCCGGCACGATCCAGGCGACCTTGGGATCCAGCGGATCCGCGACGATCGGGAAACCGAAGTAGGCCAGGCGACGCCGACCCTTCTTCTCCTTTTCGTGGATCGTCTTCCACGTCTTCGCTCCGTCCGTCGAGCGGAAGATCCCGCAGTGATTCTGCTGCCAGACGACTTCGGGTTTGGCGAGACACCAGTGGATCGCGTGCACGTCGTGACCGACGGCCGGCGTCGGCGGCGGCAAGTAGGGCGAGGTGAGGCCGACGTTGCGCGGCGTCCAACTCTTGCCGCCGTTCGTCGTCTCGAACGTGCCCGCGGTCGAGATCGCGACGAGCATCCGCTGTGCATCGCGCGGGTCGACGAGGATCGAGTGCACGCCGGCCTCGTCACGGCCGCCGCCCATCCACTTCTCGACGCGCGAGGGATGGTTCCAAAGTCCTTGGACGATCTCGAACGAGGCGCCGTCGTCGCGCGTCACGAAGAGACCGCCCGGTTCCGTGCCGACGAAGAACGTCCCCGGTTGGCTCGCGTGTCCCGGTGCGAGCACCCACAAGTAGCGCAACGTCGCGGGCTTGCCCGGCTTGATCTCGGCATCGGGCGCGTACTTCGGCTCGACGACGCTCTCGAACGTCGCGCCGCCATCGCGTGAGCGCGCGAGCTTCTGTCCCCAGTGCCCGTGATCGATCGAGCACCACATCGAGTCCGTGCGCTCGTCGTGGACGACGT
>JAYTBY010000437.1:0-8033 GCA_043736755.1 Planctomycetota bacterium
ACCGTTCGATCGGTTCGCGCTGGGGTCCGCCGGATCGCGCCGACCGTCGACTTCGCGTGCGACGCGCGACTCGGGTCCGAGTTCCCCGAGCGCATCGCGGCGAGCTGGAACGGACCGCCGCGCCGCTGGTTGTTGACCGGCGCGACCGGGTATCTCGGCGCCTTCCTCTTGCGCGGTCTCCTCGATCGCGGCGCGGAGCGCGTTCACTGCCTCGTGCGCGCAAGCTCCGACGAGCAAGGAGTCGCGCGCTTGCGCGCCAACCTCGAACGCTACGAGCTCGCGACCGACGGACTCGAACGTGTGCGCATCGTACGCGGCGATTTGGGTGAGCCAGACCTCGGTCTCGACGCGTCGGAACGTACGGTCCTCGGCACGGAGGTCGACGCGATCCTGCACTCCGGCGCTGCAGTGAACTTCCTCGCCGACTATGCACGTCTGCGCGCGACGAACGTGCTCGGTACGCGCGCGCTGCTCGAGATCGCCTCTCGTCGTGGCTTGCCCTTCCACCACATCTCGACGATCGGTGTCTACGCACCCACCGCCGATCGCGCGCACGTGCAGCGCGAGGACGATCCGCTGCCTCGGCCCGACGGTCTCGTGTGGGGTTACGAGCAGACCAAATGGGTCGCCGAACAGCTCGTCCTCGAAGCGCGCGCGCGCGGGCTCGACGTCACGATCCACCGTCCGGGTCGTATCAGCGGCAGCGCGCGGAACGGCGTGTGGAACCTCGACGATTTCGCGGCGCGGATGATGCGCGGTTGCGTGTCGATCGGCGTCGCCCCAGCCCTCGACGTCGAGATCGACATGACGCCGGTCGATTGGGTCGCGAACGCGATCGTGCACCTCGCGATGCGTCGGCCCCGCGGCGCCGCGTACCACTTGGCGAACCCGCGACCGACGTCGTTCCTCGCGTTGTTCGAGCGTTTGCGCGCACGCGGCGCGCGTGTGCGCGTCGTGCCGCTGGACGAATGGTTCTCGCTCGTGCGCGCTGCGGTCGCCGACCGGTCCGATCACGTGCTCGCACCGTTGCTCGAGATGATCGGCGCACAGCGCGGAGACGTCGACGCCGCGCGCCTCGTGCCCGACATCGACTTGCCGAAGCTCGACTCGACGAACACCGCACGCGACGTCATCGACGCGGGTGTCCCATGCCCCGCGATCGACGACTCCTTGCGCGACATCTGGATCGACTACTTCGCGCGCGCTGGAGCCATCGACTTGGGCGCGGGCACTCGACGGGCACATCCCGGCGATCGACCATGACCGCCTCTTCGGCACTGGGTGTCACTTCGTTGCGGGATTCAGGCAACAGGCGCATGCTGATGTTCCTCGTGCGACCGCTCGTGCTCGATCGCGGATTGGCGTTTGGATTTCCCGGAGTTCAACGATGAAGACCACCAGTGAGCGTCGCCTCGTACAGCTGATCAGCCCGCGCGTCCTGTTCGTAGCGGTGCTGGGTTCGCCCGTTTTGGGACAGGTGACGGAGCGTGTGAGCCTCGACTCGGGAGCGGGGCAAGTCAGCTCGCACAGCTTTCGCCCGTCGGTCTCGTCGGATGGCCGATACGTCGCGTTCCTCAGTTCCGCCATCAATCTCGTTCCGGGCGACACGAACGTCTTCGATGACGTCTTCGTGCGCGATCGCCAGAATGGCTCGACGGAGCGCGTGAGCGTCGGTCCTCTCGGCGTGCAAGGCAACCAACACAGCCGGTACGCTGCGATATCCGCCGACGGCCGCTACGTGGCGTTCGAGAGCACCGCCTCCAATCTCGTCGCGGGAGACACCAATGCGGCGCAGGACATCTTCGTGCGCGACCGCGTGAGCGGCACGACCGAGCGTGTCAGCGTCGATTCGGCCGGATTGCAGGTCTCGGGAGCCGGCGAACCCTCCATCTCCGCGGACGGCCGCTACGTCACTTTCCACAGCTTCGCGAGCAATCTCGTTCCAGGCGACACCAACGGAACCTATGATTGCTTCTTGCGCGATCGGCAGACCGGCACGACGGAGCGCATCAGTCTCGACTCGAGCGGTACGCAGGGAAACGGCCCGAGCGAGTACCCGGCGATTTCGGCCGATGGCCGGTACGCAGCTTTCGTGAGCGGGGCGAGTAACTTGGTGCCGGGCGGCCCCCCTTTGAGCGCTCAGATCTACGTGCGCGATCGCCAGACCGGCACGACCGAGCGGGTCAGCCTGAGCACGACCGGAGTGCCCGCGAATTTCCAGTGCCAGGGTGCACAAATCTCCGCCGACGGCCGCTGTGTGGCGTTCCACACCTGGGCGAGCAACCTCGTCCCGGGAGACACGTTGGGGTACGGCGACGTCTTCGTACGCGATCGCATCAGCGCCACGACCGACCGCGTGAGCATCGGTTTGAATGGTGAGGAGCCGAACTCTGGCGCAGGCAACGGCTCGATGTCCGCCGACGGTCGCTTCGTGGCGTTCTTCAGCTATGCCACGAACCTCGTTGCGGTAGACGGCGACGCGGCTGATATTTTCGTGCGCGACCGGTCGAGCGGGACGACCGAGCGCGTGAGCGTCGACACGGCAGGAGGCGAGCCGGATGGCCACAGCTTCGATTCCCGGATCACGGCCGACGGTCGCTTCGTGGCGTTCTTCAGCGTGGCCACGAACCTCGTTCCGGCCGACACGAACGCGAGTGCGGACATCTTCCTGCGCGATCGAGGACCGGGCTTCAACTCCACGACCTTCTGTTCGGGCGATGGGAGCGGCACAGCTTGTCCTTGCGGCAACAACGGTGCGCTCGGCAACGGCTGCGCGAACAGCTTGAGCCCCGGAGGTGCGCATCTCCGCGCGAGCGGGAACGCGAGCCTGTCGAACGACAGCGTCGTGCTCAGCGGCACGGCCATGCCGGATGCCACCGCACTCTACTTCCAGGGGACGACCCGCCAAGCGAGCGGCGCGGGCTCGGTCTTCGGCGATGGACTGCGTTGCGCCGGAGGTTCCGTCGTCCGCTTGCTCCCGAAGACGAACGTCAACGGCGCATCCCGGTATCCGGGTGCAGGCGATCCGTCGGTCTCGGTGAAGGGCAACGTGTCGACGGTCGGGATCCGCACGTACCAGGTGTGGTACCGGAACTCCGCCGCGTTCTGCACGTCCAACACCTTCAACCTGACGAATGGGGTCAGCCTCACATGGTGGCCGTGATCGAGCGGAGTCCAGCCCGCGCCGGACTCCGCTCGGTTACGGAGCCCGGGTCATCGAGCGACCGTTCGTCGGGTTGCACGACTCGGGTTGGCAGAACGCGACCGCGTTGCCATCCATCACTTGGTCGTGACGGGTCCCGCCGCTCGGCGCGATCGCGCCACGTACCGAGACCGAGGGATCGCCGGCGGCCGGATCGCGCGACGCATTCGCGGCGTTCGTCTGCGTGCCCAGCCGGATCACCGCTCCGCCGGACCGGCTGCGCGCGTCACGCGATCTCGCTCGAGGTCATGGAGCGACGCCGAGGACCGCCGCGAACACACGGTCGCCGTTGCGCGCGCAACGGCCGCGCGACGTTCGGGGTTCGGGCTGCGCCCCCGCGCGCGGCAGCCAGCGCGCGTCGAAGCTCGTGCGCGTCGCGTCGAAGTCGACCTCGACGTCGGTGAACTCGGGGACCACGTCGAGCGTCGGCGACCAAGCCTTGTAGGCGCACTCCTTGGCCGCGAACGCGAGCTTCGCCCACGCGCCGAGTTCGTGGCCGACGCGCCCGAGTGCGAGCTTCTCCCGCGCGGTGAGCACCGTGTCGATCAACTCCGGACGGAGCGGTTCGGCGCCTTCCACGTCGAGACCGATCGCCGCGAACGGCGGGGACGGAGCCATCGCGACGGCGGCGAACCCGCGTGCGTGGGAGATCGATCCGATCACGCCGTGGGGCCAGGCCGGCGCGCGACGGATCCCGGGCAAGAGAGGCACCGACGCGTAACCGAGCTCGTCGAGCATTCCGTGCGCGAGACGCCGCGCGGTCGCGAACTCGCGTCGGCGCGACTCGACCGCCCTCGCGACGATCCGCTCTTCTTCGGCGTACGCGAATCGCGCTTCCGCGTCGATCGGCGCCACGCGCACGCGCAGACCAGTCGTGTCCGCGCCGAGCTCGTTCGCCAAAGACTCGAACGCGCTCCGGATGGACTGTTCGAGTCGCGCGGCTTCGAACGAAGGCGTCATCGCGGCGACGAACGACTCGCGCTCAATCGACTTGGCTCGCGAGCCCGCCGGCCGACTCGCCACCGTCGACCACCATCGTCGATCCCGTGACGAACGCGGCTTCGTCGCTGGCGAGGAAGGCGAACATCGAGGCGATCTCCTCGGTACGCGCGTGCCGACCGAGCGGGATCTTCGCGTCGAGCGCCGCGAACATCGCCGGCGTGTACTCGGCCTCTTGCATCGGCGTGCGCACGGCGCCGGGGCACACGCACACGACTCGCACGTGAGGCGCGAGCTCGAGAGCCATCGTGCGCGTCAGCGCGATCACGCCGGCTTTCGACGCGTTGTAGTCGGCGTAGTTCGGGCAACCGACGAGCCCGTTCATCGAGCCCATGTTGAGGATCACGCCGGCGCGATCGCGCACCATGCGTCGCGCGGCGGATTGCGCGACGTAGAAGAGGCCGTCGAGGTTCGTCGCCAGCACTGCGCGCCATTCCGCAGGCGTGATGTCGAGGAACCCGTGACGCGTGCTGATCCCGGCGTTGTTCACGAGGACGTCGATGCCGCGCCAGTGCGCGTCGAGCTGCGCGAATCCGCGCGTGACGGCGTCCACGTCCGAGACGTCGAGTTCGAGCACGAGCTCGGGCGGTGTGGCGGCCTCGCGCAAACGCGCGCACCCGGCTCCGTCGCGATCGAACACGGCAACACGCGCGCCCTCGGCGATGAAGCGCGCGGTCGTCGCGAGGCCGATGCCGCTCACGCCGCCGGTCACCAAGACTCGCTTCCCGATCAGGCCACGCATGCGCTTCGTCTTGATCTCGACTCGGCCCCTTGTTGCGAGACGGCGCGGAATTCGCGCCCGGCGGCGAGGGCCGCGCCGTTTCGCTCTCGCGCGCGGAGGCTACCCGACCCCGAGGCCTGGGTCGCGGTGGCCGGGGACGGCGCGATCCGGCGCGGGTGCGGCACCATCGAAAGCCCCACGGCGCCCGTGCCCGCCAAGGGCGGATCCCTGGTCGGCGGAGGTCTTCGAAAAACCAGATTCCCGCGCAACGAACTCGACTCCAGAGTGAGAGTAAGGGTCATGAAGACCCTCCCGAGCCGCCTTTTCCTCCTGGCGTTCGCCGCGATGGCGCCCGCTCTCCCCGCCTCCGCACAAGACGTCGTCTTCGCCGAGGGTTTCGAATCCGGACTCGCCGCTTGGACCGCGACCGGGTTCTGGAATCTCGAGGACTCGACCGATCCGTGCGGCGCGATAGTCGCCCCGTTCACCGAGGGCACGAAAGCCGCGTGGTACGGCAATCCGGCGACGTGCAACTACGAGAATGGGGCTGCGAACTCGGGCACGCTCACGACGAACGACTGGATCCAATTGCCCCTGGCGCAGTCGATCAGCGTCCACTACTGGGCCTGGAGCCACACCGAGTATTGCTGGGCGGACTACTATCAGAACGAGTACGACCGCTTCTCCGTCGTGATCACCCGTGAGGTCGGAAGCAGCCTCACCCAGTTCGAATGTGGGTTGAACGGGTTGCCGGCGTCGACGCTCATTCCCTGGCACGAGCGCCAAGTCGACATCTCCGCGTTCCGCGGCCAGCGCGTGAAGATCTCCTTCCAGTTCGGCACGGGCGACCAACTCTCGAACGCCTTCCTCGGGTGGTTCATCGATGATGTCCGCGTCCTCGCGGAACCGGCTGAGCGCGTCTGCGGTTCGCCAGGCCTCGTCTCCGGCTGCCCCTGCGGTCCGGCTGGCGTCCCGGTCGCCGGCGGTTGCCGCAACTCGACCACGCAGTCCTGCACGCTCTTCAGCAGCGGCACGCCGAGCGTCTCGGCCGACACGATCCAATTGCGCGCCGAGCACATGCCGCCGGTCGCGTCGGCGATCCTCACGCAGGCGAACGGAACCGGCCCGGCCGTCCCCTTCGTCGACGGCTTGCGCTGTATCAGCGGCGGGCTCTTGCGGATGGGCTCGCTCACCGCCTCGGGCGGCGTCGGGACTTGGCCGCTGCCCAGCGAATCGATCTCGGTTCGAGGCCTGATCCCGGCGGCCGGTGCGACGAAGTACTACTACGTCTACTACCGCGACGTGCAGAACTACTGCACACCCGCGACCGCGAACCTCTCCGATACGCGTCGGATCCTCTGGGTCCCCTGAGCTGAATCGGATCGGTCCAGCGCGCGGCTCGGGCTCGTCGAATGACGGGCTCGCGCCGCGCGCGCACGTTCGAACGGCAGCCGCGCGCCGAGGGTCTTCTCGAGTTCCCGCAGTGCTCCCCGCGCGGTGATCGCCTCGCCGTTCCGCTCGGAGCGGGTGGAACGAGCAGCCTGCGCGCTCCCCGGAACGAGCGGCTCGCTCCTCGACTCCAGAGCGCCTGGAGAAATCGAGCCTACGCGCTCGAGAGACACCATCCGCGGCCTTCCGCTGCGCGTCGCCTGTGACTTCTTCGGTTGCTCTGAGTTACCCTCCGCACGGTGACCGCGAACCTCGACGACCGGCGCACGAGCCAGCTCCTCGGCGCCCACGCTCTCCTCGCCGTGGGCTGGGTCGCATGGCGCATCCTCGAGAGCACGCCCGCCCTCGCGTCGGCCTGGGGTGGCACGTTCGCCAGCTCCGTACCCGGTCGCGCGGCAGCGCTCGTCACTTTGCTGGCCTGCGTGCTCGCGCTATCCGTCGTCCTGGTGCGCAGCGCGCAGTCCTGGCGCTCGCCCCGCAGCTCGGGACTCCTGGCGGCGCTCCTCGCGGCGCTTCCAGCCCGCGGCGGGATCGACGTCTTCGACCTGGTCTACGTCGGCCTCACGGCGATGCTCGGGGCGGCGTGGTTCGACGGGGAGTGGCGGCGCCGGCAGCCGCGCCTCGGTCGGGGGCGCCTTCAGCGATCCAACGGCCGGTCCGCGGCCTGACCGCGGCTTTTTACCGGCCTCGTCCTACCTCATCCGGGCCGACTTCACGTATCTCTCGAAGATGTAGCGAAGGAAGGCGCAGCGCTCGCTCGCCCCACCCTCATGCTGGAGATCCCGATGACAACTGCGCCCCAAATCCCTGCCCGACCCGCATCCCAAGTCCACCGCGTGCTCGTCGTCGAGGACGAAGAGGCACTCGCGCTCGGCATGCG
The DNA here is from genome assembly GCA_043736755.1 of Planctomycetota bacterium. Taxonomy (GTDB): domain Bacteria; phylum Planctomycetota; class UBA1135; order UBA1135; genus JAEUHZ01. Next base: position 7,252 of record JAYTBY010000437.1, read on the forward strand.
CGATGCGCTGCAACACGCGGGATTCCAAGTCCAAGTCGTCCACGACGGCACCACCGGTCTCGAGCGCATCAAGGCCGAGGAGCCTGACCTCGTCGTCCTCGACCTCATGCTGCCGGGGATGAGCGGGCTCGAAATCCTGGCGCAGTTGCGCAAGGAACGCCGCGACGTCCGCGTCGTCATCGTCACGGCGCTCGCGTCCGAGAGCGATCTCTTGAAGGGCTTCGAGCTCGGCGCGGACGACTACGTGAAGAAGCCGTTCTCGCCGCGCGAACTGGTCGCGCGCGTCGAAGCCCAGTTCCGCCGCCGCGAGATGGAGTCGACGCCGACGCCCAAGCTCGAGTTGCCGGGTGGGATCTCGGTCGACCTCCATCGCCTCGAGGTCCACCGCGACGGGCAAGTGCTCCAACTCACGCCGCGCGAAGGCGACATCCTCGAGTACTTGATCCGCAACCGTCACCGCGTCGTGACGCGCGACGACCTTCTGCTCGACGTATGGCACTACAAGAGCGCGAATGTCGAGACGCGCACCGTGGACATCCACATCGTGGGCTTGCGCCGCAAGGTCGAGCCGAACTCGGCCGAGCCGACGTTGATCCAGACCGTGCGCGGCAAGGGCTACCGCTGGTACTCGTGAACCGCGCGCGCGCCGTGCGAACCTCGGGGCTTCGAGCGGGTACGCGCGTGAAGGCGGCGGGGTCCTGATCCCATGAGCTCAGGGTTGGACGGAGGCGGCGACGCGCCGCGTGGGCAGCGCTCGGGCGCGGACGACCGCCCGAGTCAGC
>JAYTBY010000438.1:0-8027 GCA_043736755.1 Planctomycetota bacterium
GGTGCGCAGGCCGCGTCGCGCGTCCTGCTCGATCGTCTCGAGGCGCGCTTGCCGAGCCTGTATCGGCCCGAACCGATCCCCGAAGTCTGGACGGCAACGGGATCCTCGGGCGACGACTGGTCGCCGCGGCTGTACCTCGATTCGCTGGGCGAGCAGATCGAACTCGTCGCGGCGCACGCGCCACGCAGCGAAGCGAGAGTGGTCGGCTCGACGGAAGCGAGTCAGTTCGCGGTCACGTTCGAGTCCGAGGCGCGCGGTGCGCCGCGACTCCTGCTCGTCCACGATTCGTTCGGCATGTACATGCGCAAGTTTCTGGTCGGGAGCTTCTCGCGCACCGCGTGCTACTGGGACACCGAGTTGCGACCCGAGCTGCTCGAATCGGAACCGGCGGACGCCGTCGTCGAACTCTTCGTCGAACGCGTGCTGACGACTCGACCACGCGCGTGGAGCACGGAGCATCTCGCGGCACGCTTCGCGGAGTCCTCGCGCGTCGTGTATTCGTTCGATGCCGCGAGCGGCGACGCACGTCCGGACGTCGACGGCGCGTCGGATGTCATCCTCGTCGGTGGATCCATGCTCGTGCGCGCTCCAGGATCGAACGCGCGTGTGGTCCTGCCGGCGTTTCCGATCCCGAAGGACTCCGTGCCGATGGTGCGGATCGACATCGATTCTGATCGCATCGGGAGCCTCCTCGTCTCGTACACGACGGATCGCGAGCGCACGCTGACGCGCCAGAACTCGTTCAAGTACACGCTCGCGGTCGGGCCGAACACGATCTACGCCGAAGTCGTGGGCGAGCGGATTCGCGGCTCGCTCGTGCTCGTGCTCCCGTTCGGTGCGGAGCGCATCCGGATCCGCTCGATCGAAGCGCGACTCGTTCCGCGGTGAAGTCAGGCGTGGCACGAACTCGACTCGTTGTGCCGAACTCCCTTGGAGTCGCTGGCTGTTTCGCCCGCCGAAGGTCGAGCGGAGCCGCACCGTCGTGCGCACGGAGATCACGTCCAGGGCGTTGGACAGCGACAGCTCGCGCGACTCGCCGATGCGAATCGCCGTGATCGCGAACGCGCCGCCGTCAGCGATTGCCGACGGCGGCGCGCGCGATCCGCGAACTGTTTCCTAGCGCAACCAGCGCACGCGCACGCCGCTCGACGTATTGAACGTCGAGGCCGTGCAGAAGCTCGCGGCGTTGCGATACCAAGCTTGGTACGAGCGCGTCCCACCGAGTTCCGGGACGAGACCGCGTGTGGAGATCGACGCATCGCCCGCTTCGGGATAGGTGGCGAGCCCGCCCGATGCCGTCTTCGTCCCCACGCGCACGATCGTGCCTTGCACGCAACGCAGGCCATCGCCGAACGCGGATCCCGTCGAACTCGACGACGTGCCTTGGAAGAACAAGCACGGCGAGGAAGCCGGCACATTGAACGCGAGCAGGTTGAACGTGTCCGCCGACACGTAGGGGTTGCCGCTCGGGAAGAGGCCCGCACCCGTCGTGACCGAGTTCGCGCAACCGCGTCCCGTCGTTCCCGTGTTGCCGCACGGACACGCGCCGGCGGTGCCGTCGCCCGAGCAGAAGTTGTCGTACGGGAGGGGCTCGTAGTAGGAGCCGGAGAACACGTCGCCGGGTCCCGATCCGTACTGCGCCCAAGCGAGACCGTAAGTCGGCGTGCCGAAGTTCGAGGCATGGATCCCGCATGCGACCTGCACACCGATGGTGTCACGGAAGGAGTAGTCGAAGTTCACGTGGCCTTCGTCGAGCCGTAAGCCGTTCTCGTCGTAGGCCAGCGTCGCCACGTACGCGTCGCGGTCGGTCGTGCTGCCGAAGTAGCTTTCGGAATAGGCCACGACGAAGCGTTGCCCGTTCGAATCGACGTCGGGCTGGACCTGATTCTCGAACAACGCGGCGTTCTCGAGCAGGGAGAGATCGACCGTCGTCACGAAGTTGTTTTCCGAGAACACGGAGACGTGGATGTCGGAATCCGCGGCGGGAGTGCGCTGGAATGCGACCATCCACGGACGCGGCCCGGACGCCCTGTCGAGCGGGCTCGACGCCGACGGATACGTGTCGGAGAAGAAGTTGGCGTCGACGATGAAGTCGGGAGCGGTCACCGTGCCGTCCCACAGCACTTGAGCGCCGCGGATGTCGATGTTCGAAGAAGTCGTGTTGCGCATCCACACGACGTTCCACTTCTGGGTGTCGTAGGGTGCCCGGCCGTCGGTCTTCGACACGCTCGGTCGCCAATCGAACGCGGTGGTGTTCGCGAGCAGGATGGGGCCGCCGACCGGGTTGCCGTCCCATTCGATCAAGCGCGCTTGGACGTCCCAATCGCTCGACGAAAAGCTGCGCGTCCAAGCCGTCAGGAAGTACGTCGGGCCGACCAGAACCGGATCGCCACCGACGTCCGCGTAGAAGCACGAACCGAGGATGTTGCTCTGAACGAGCGTCTGCGCCAATTGAGTGTTCGTGCCGGCATAGCGAGCACGGCAGTGGATCTGTGCCGGCGTGCTCAGATTCGGTCGAGTCTGCGCGACGACGAGGTAGGTGTTGTGGAGACCGTTGTGTGCGATCCGCGGCCCCTGCCAGCTCAAGGTCGTCGAGTCGACCCACGTGCCCGAGCCGGCGACCGGGAAGCCGAAGTACAGATCGACCGTCCAGATGTCGGCGTCCGTCGCGCTGTACGAGTACTGGTAGACGGCACCGAAATCGCCGTCAGCCCCTGAGTTGGACACGTCGGGCACCGAGCACTCGTTCGTGTAGCCCTCCAACGAAACGGTCGAATACACGGGATCGACGACGAGGGGATAGCGTGCGCTGGCTGCGAATTCCGCCGGCACTTCGATGGCGATGCGGTCACCGACGAGGCGCGCGAACAGGTCGAGGCGTGCTCCGCTGGCGTCGACCGCGGTCGCGCGTCCGATGCGGACACCACCGTGTGATCCGTCGAGCGCGAAACCATCGCCGTCTGCGCGGATCGACAACTCGCTCTCCAGCGCGAGCACGAGCTCGATCGCGCCGTGTGCCGCCGGACGGCTCGCGATCTCGAACGTCTGCTCCGCGGAATCGAGACCCATGTGCCAGACCTCGCGGATCGCGCCGCGTTCGATCGTGACGTCGTGCCCGTCGTGCGTGACACCGTGGGCTTCGAGCGCGAGCGGGGCACCGCCGACGCTTGCCTCGGCGAGCTCGACTCGCACGGGGAAATTGCGCGGTGCCTGCGACCCGAGGAACGGGATGTACGTCGCGCCCGCGACGTCGAAGCTCGCCTTGTACGTGCGGCCACGGACCCAAGTCTGGCCGTCGCCCGGCTCGTCGATGTGGACGCGCGTGAAGTCGATGACCGATGCGGGTTGCTTTCCGGCAGCGCTCGGATCCTTCGGCGGAAAGCTCGCGGAACGAGCGGTTTGATCCTCGCGCGGAAGAGCGGTCGCCGCGGACGTGAACACGGCCGGCGTGAAGACAGCCGGCGTCTTCACATCCGGTAGGAACGGCGGCAGGTTCGGAGCCGGCTTCGGGGCGAGCTGCGCCCCGGCCGAAGCCGCGAACGCGAGGAGGAAGGTGGTCGTGAGGGCGTGCTGGCGCGACATGTCGTCTCCGGGGTGGTGGAGGGGCCCTGCGCCCCGTCCGATCCGTTCGAGGCGCGTGTCGCTTCCGCCTTACCGCGTTTCCGCGTTTCGTCGCAGCCCGCGGATCACGGGCACGAATCCGGTCCAGACCACGGTGGGCCGACCTCTCGGCGGTGTACGGGCCGCAGTCAACGTGCGTGGGTCGCCGGTTTGCGCTCGATGAGCGCAATCAACCGATCGACCATCGCGCGCACGAATAGCGGATCCTCAGGCCCGGCATCGATCTCGACGACGTCGATGCCCTTCGACAGCCCGCTCATCAGCGCGGCGAAGAACGCGCGATCTCCGGCGGGGTCGTGCAGCGGTCCGCCGGGCACGGAGTAACGACTGACTCCGCGCAGGGGGATCATCAGCGTCGCATCGCGCTTCGTGTGCGATAGACGCCGCACGGCCTCGCGACCGACTTGCTCGATCTCCGACGCGGACAGGCGCGGAGCGAAGATGATCGGGTTGTGGAAGACGGATTTGTGCGACTTCCACCGATCCGGAACCGTGTTCGCCTCGACCATCAGGCCGATGTGCTCGGCGCCGCCGGGCACGATCACTTGCGGCAGGCCGAGATCGCCCGCGACCGTCATGCGCTCCGGACCGCCGGCGCGCAGGCCGTGAAACACGTCGTCGGCGATCTCACCCATCGCGTAGTCGAGAACGGCGCCGATCAGGCCCTCCTTCATCATCTGCTCCATCGCGCGGCCGCCGGAGCCGACCGCATGGAAGACGATGGCTTCGTAGCCGCGTTCTTTCAGAAGCTCGAGCGCGAGCATCGATCCGTCCGTCAAGACGCCCAGGTTCGACAGTCCGATCGTGGGCTTCCCGCCGCGCGTCATTTCGAACCCGCCGCCGGCGAGCGCCATTCCGTGCGCTGCTCCGGCCGCATTCGCCAGGATGCGTCGCGTAACGGGGTTCAGCCCGAGGATGTCCCCGACGGAGAACATCATCGTCACATCCTTGATACCGACGAACGCGGAGACGTCACCGGATGCCATCGTCGAGACCATGACCTTCGGAAACCCGTAGGGGAGAGCCTGCATGACGCGCGTGCAGTTCGGCGTCCCTTGCGTGCCGCCGAGTCCGATGACGCCGTGAGCGCGATGCGTGCGGACGAGCTCGAGCAGGAGCTTCGTCGCGCCTGCGACCATGACCGGTGACGCAGCGGCGCGCGTCGGATCGCGCAAGAGGTCCGTCAACGCCGTGCCACCCGCGAGCGCGACAGCTTCGCGCGTCACGTCGGCGCGACAGCCGGGCGCACCGACGACACCGATGTCGATGAGCAACGCCTTGCTACCGAGTGCTTCGATGCGCTCGCGCAGGAACTGCGCCTCGGCACCCTTCGTGTCGAGCGTGGCCAGGACCGCGATCGTGTGGTGCATGAGCGGAAACCTCAGAGCGTCCGGCTGAAACGCAGCGCGCTGAACTCACGGGCCGCGCCGAGCACCGCGCGCTCGATGGGCAAGCGTTCGGTCGACGAACCGGTCCAGAACCCGTGCCCCGAAGTGTGGTCGAGCATGTACTGCGCGTCCTTCGGTGTCTCCATCGCGGCGCCATGCGCGACGAGGATGACTTCGGGATGCAGCTTGCGGACCTCTTGGTAGACCGCTTCGGTGCGCTTCGCTGTCTCCGCGATGGTCTCGCCCGAGTCGTATCCGGTGCGTCCACCTTTCGTCGTGCCCGCGTGGAAACAGAAGATGTCGGGCTTCGCTCCACGCGCCAGCGCCAGCGAGTCTTCCTCGTCGAACGCGAGCCCAATCGTCACGTGGCCCATTTCCTTCGCGAGGACCAGCATGTCGATCTCGTTCTGGAAGGTGATGCCGCTCTTCGTCAGCACTTGATAGATCGTGCTGTCCTTGTCGACGTAGCTGAGCGACGGGCCGATGTTCGACACCGAGTTCACGCCGATCGACAGCAAGTGCTGCAGCACCGTGCGCATGTCACGCAGCGGGTCGTTCGCGTTGAGGCACGCGCACACGAACGCGTTGCCCTTGATCGCGGGCAGGATGTCCTGCTCGGTGTAGTCGAGTGTCTGCTTGTTCGAATCGAGAATAGGCCAGAGCATGGCCATCGTGCCCATGCCATTCGCGCGCAAGCGTGCGCCCGAAAACGTGTTGATGCAGTCGACGCCGGCTTCTTCGAGCAGTTTCGCGACGAGGCCGCTGCCGGCGCTCGCGATCATGACCGGCGTGCGCGAGGAGACCTTCTTCTGGAGCTTCGCGAGGATCTCGGTGCGAGACGTTCGGCGGACGATCACGGGCTTCTATCCTTACAGGGGACGCTAGGGCGGCGTAGCGTACTGGCGGAGGTTTCGCATGAGCAGCTTCGCGAACATGTCGACTTCTTTTCTCGCGCGGTCCGTGGCCCTGTTGTGCGTCCTCGCTGCCGGAACGCAGGCGCATCCAGAGGATCCGGTGCCGGCGTCACCGGCGACCGAGTTCACGCCGCTCGCCTACCCGGGCGGAGTCGGAGTCGGCACCGGCAAGCACGTCGTCCTCGTCGCGGGGGACGAGGAGTACCGGTCCGAGGAAGCGCTGCCCCAGCTCGCGCGGATCCTCAGCGTTCATCACGGCTTTCACTGCACGGTTCTCTTCTCGACGGATCCGGCGACGGGCGTCATCGATCCGGAGAAGCGCGATCACATCCCGGGACTCGCGGCGCTCGCCACGGCGGACTTGCTCGTGCTCTTCACGCGCTTCCGTCGCCTGCCCGACGCGGACATGCGCTACGTCGTCGACTATGTCGAGCGCGGCAAGCCGATCATCGGCATCCGCACCGCCACGCACGCGTTCGCCTACGAGGCCGAATCGAAGAGTCCCTACGCGCGCTGGTCGTGGGACTCCAAGGTTTGGCCTGGCGGTTTCGGCCAACAAATCCTGGGTGAAACGTGGGTCAGCCACCACGGCAAGCACGGGACGGAGAGCACGCGCGGCGTCATCCCCGATGCCGTGAAGTTGCACCCGATCCTGCGCGGCGTGACCGACGTCTGGGGCCCGACGGACGTGTATGGGATCCGCGGGCTCCCGAAGGACGCGACCGTGATCCTCGAAGGCTCGATCCTCGCGACCATGGAGGCCACATCGATCGCCGTGGACGACGCGCGCAACGCGCCGTGCATGCCGATCGCCTGGATCCGCGAGCGCGCGACCGATCGGGGCAAGACGCAGCGCATCGCCTGCTCGACGATCGGCTCGTCGCAGGACCTGCGCTCACGCGACTTGCGCCGCCTGTTCGTGAACCTGGCCTACTGGTGCACGGGGATCGAAGCGCAGATCGCCACCGAACCGAAGGCCGACATCGTCGGCACGTTCGCGCCGACGCCATTCGGCTTCGGCGCGTTCACGCGCGGCGTGAAGCCGTCGGACTTCGTTCTGCCCGTGCTCGTGCCTGTGAAGTGAGCGAAGGGTCAATGCACGTGCAGCGCTGACCAGAATGCGCTCAGCGTGCTGTAAGCCGACTGCAGGTCATCGGATTCGAGCTGCGCTTCACCAGCCAACGTGCGGAACTCCTCAACCCACGAAGTCGGCGGTTCACGGAGCGTGTTCGGGACCGAGTGCGTATTCCTCGCTGCGAAGGTGGCGTCGATCGCACGGCGGGTGGAGTCGACCTCGAGATGTCCGCGATCGATCAGCACGACCAGATCCACGAGATCCTTCACACGCGAGTTCCCGCGTCCCTTCCACTCGATCGTGTACGCGTGGATCTTCTCGGCGAACTGCTGCGCCGTGGAGATCGAGCGGACCGTGGCCGGAGGAACGCCGGCGAAGGCCAGGAGATCGTCGCCTATCAACACGTCTGCTTCGCCGGACGTGGCGTCACCGAATCCGACGTCGATGTGGAAGGCCGCACAGCGCTTCCCGGCGATTGCTGCTGCGACGGGATAGGTGGCGCCGCCGCCCGGTGCTCCTTGCAGTTCCCTCCGCGCTGGCCCGATGCGAAACACGATGTGGTCACCGAGGTCGAGTTCCGCAGCGCGCTGGAGTTCGTCGCGCACGCTCTCGATCCGATCGGCGGGCTACTCGGTCGCGGCAGCGTCCATCGAGAGGTCGATGTCGCGCGTCGTTCGCGCTCGTGGTCGATAGCGCAGCTCGAACGAATGTCCGCCTTTCAACAGCCACGATGCCCGCGGTTCGTGAAAGAGGCGTGCGAGCAGTCGCTCGATGAAGACCTTCGTCCTCAGGGATTCGACGGGCACGCCGCGTCGGTCGGCTTCGCGGTGCAGTCGATCCGTGAGCGCCTGGCGGAACGACTCCGCGGATTCGTAGACGGGGCTCGACGGGAGCCCTCGGCGGAGAGCGAGATCGAGAGCGCGACTGCGAGCCGAACCAGCTCGGGCCTTTCGCGCAGTGCCTCCACCAGCGCAGTCCGGCGCACGAGACCGCGCTCGATCGCCAGTGCTGTCGCGCGATCGAGCTCGT
>JAYTBY010000439.1:0-1617 GCA_043736755.1 Planctomycetota bacterium
GTGGGGGATTTGCGAACCTCCCGCCCTTCGAAGTGGCCGACCAGCCCCCGCGTCAGGGGGCCGACCCGCGTCGAGCCACCACCGTCCCCCCGGAGCAGATCCAACCATGAACTCGTTCACGTTCGGCGCGCTCGCCACCGTGGCGCTGTGTGCCTCGGCGCAGGCGACCGACACCACCTGGTCCGGCCTGGATCAGGAAATCAACAGTCTGAGCGCGAGCCTGGCCACGCAAGGCGCGGCCGGCCCCAAGGTCGGCGGCTACATCGTCACCGCGTTCGACTACGAGGCCGACACGCCCGTGCTCGGTGACGATCCGAACACTGGAGTCACGGAGTTGGCCTACGTCGGCGACGACACGGCCGGGTGGGACTTCCGCTTCGTGCGCGTCGAGGTCAAAGGCGACCTGGGACACGACTACTCCTACAAAGTGTCCTTCGACCTCGCTTCGGGTTCGGCCGAGATCAAGGACGCGTTCGTCGATTGGAAGATCACGGACGGCATCATCGGCCGCTGGGGCCGATACAAGGTGCCCTTCGCGCGGTCGGCACTTGTCTCCGACACGAAACTCCTCTTCCTCCAGCGCACAGCGATCGCGGACTCGCTCAACTTTCGCGACCTTGGCGCATCGGTCAACGGTCAGTTCGAAATGGTCCGTTTCTGGATCAACGCCCAGAACGGATCCGACGGTGTCGTGAAGGACATGTTCGTCAACGCACGCGTGACGATGGACATCATGGGTGAGGGCGTGGCGTTGGTCGAAGGCGCGTACGGCGCTGGCGACGCGATCGGCATGTCCATCGGCGGAGCGATCGGTGACGACACCGGCCTCGACAACGGCCTGCGCTGGGTGATCGAAGGTGCCTTCGCGAGCGGTCCGTTCTCCCTCGCCGCGGAGATGGCCGACTTCGATGTAGATGTCGGCGACAACACGCCGTGGGATGCCACGGTGAGCTTCCTCTTCACGGAGCAGTACGAAGTCGCGGGTCGCTATGAGGACTTCGACGACGGCGTAGACAACACAACGGCGACCACGTTCGGCCTGAACCGCTACGTCGCGGGCCACGACATCAAGTGGACGCTCCAATACCGCCGCATTGATACGGACACGGAAGTCGCGGGAATCACTTTCGACCGCGACCAAGTCGCTGTCGGGTTGACCGTCGCGTTCTGATCGACTCGAGGCTGCGCGCCGCAACCGCGCGTGAGCAAGTCAACCGAGGCCCCGCGCATGTCGCGGGGCCTCGGCCATTTCAGAGGCTCGCGAAGAGGCCGTCGAGCATCGAGCCCAAGGGCCCGCAGACACTCGTGGACTGTCACAGCACGTTCGACAGCAGGATTCGTTCGCCTGCATCGGCTGGCAAGGCGCTACCACGATCGCGCATTCGCCGCGATACGGCGAGGAGGAGCAAAGCAGCCGGACGACGAAGGAGGGCGGAGCCCGTTGTCGATCGTGCTGTGACCGTCCACGAGCTGCGCCGCTTCGCGACATGGGAGCGTGTGAGTTCTTCGCTAGCAGCCGGTTGAACAAGTCGGCCGCTCCGAGGAACGTGCCTAAGCGATGCAAGGAGGGCGACGGAGCGACGCCGGAAGCGGCCTCCTTGGCCGTTGAGGACGGCG
>JAYTBY010000440.1:0-8014 GCA_043736755.1 Planctomycetota bacterium
CGCGATCGCGGCGGTCCACTCTGCGCTGGCGGAAGGCCTGGCACGGAGCTGATCCCGGGCTCCTTTCGGTCCCAAACGGCTCTCATGCGGCGTTGACACCCCCGCCGCGCACCGCTACCTTCCTCCGCTTCCTCGAACCAGGAACACGCTCAGATCGTGGGCAAGAGCCCTGATCCGCGCGCCGAAAGCCAGTCATGCCGAATCCCAAGCGTCGTCACTCCAAGCACCGCAAGCGTATCCGCCGCAGCCACCACGCCCTCGTCGTGACGCCGGCGAACCACTGCCCGCGCTGCGGCGCGGCCACGAAGCCGCACCGCGTGTGCGACAGCTGTGGCCACTACGGCTTCGACAAGGGTGGCGAAAAGGGAACAGCCGTCCTCGAACGCGAAGCGTTCTAGGACAGCCGGGCTCGCGCATGCGAGCCCCACTGGAGTTGTGACCGACCTGCTCGGGATCCCGGTGACCGGATCGATCGTGTTCGCCTGGCTCGTCGCCCCGACCCGTTCGAGTTCCCCCTCGTCCCGACTGCTCCCGCCGTCGCACCGACTGCTCCCGTCGTCGTCCCGACTGCTCCCGTCGTCGCACCGACTGCTCCCGTCGTCGTCCCGACCTGGCCCCACGATCTCGCGCGCGAGATCGCCGTGCGGCTGTTCACCCGCTAGTCCCCTTTTCTCAACCTCTCCATGGCGCCCGCCCGCATCGCCCTCGACGTGATGGGCGGCGACAAGGCTCCCGACGCGATCCTGCGCGGAGCCCTCGCCGCGTGTGACCCTGCCGGTCGCTGGAAGATGCCGCACACGCGCATCCTCCTCGTCGGCGACGAGGCCGTGATCCGCGCGCGCCTCATCGCACTCGGCGGCGACCCTGGCTTCGCGATCCTGCACGCGTCGCAAGTCGTCGGCATGGGGGAGTCCCCGGCGGTCGCACTGCGCGGCAAGCCTGACTCCTCGATCGCCAAGATGATCGGTGCGACGAAGGCCGGCGCAGCTGGCGCCGCCGTCAGCATGGGGAACACCGGCGCCGTCGTCGGCGCGGCGACGCTCTTCCTGGGCACGTTGCCCGGCGTCCTGCGTCCAGGCATCGCCGTCACGATCAAGCTGACTGGAAAGCCTCTCACGTTGATGGACATGGGCGCTTTGCTCGAGCCCAAGCCCGAAAGCCTCATGCAGTTCGGTGTCATGGGATCGGTCTGGTCCAAGGCTCTGCTCGGCGTCGCGGAGCCGCGGATCGGCCTGCTGAACGTCGGTGAGGAAGAGGGCAAGGGCACCGATACGCTGAAAGCGGCCTGGAAACTGCTCAAGGCAGCACCGATCCACTTCCACGGCAACGTCGAGGGCAACGACCTGTTCCAGGACAAGGTCGATGTCGTGGTCACGGACGGGTTCACCGGGAACGTCGTCCTGAAGCTCCTCGAGGAGTTCGCCGGGTTCATGTTGAAGCTCACGGTCGGCGAGTTGGCGAAGAACGGCGTGCGAGTTCCGCCGGCCGCGCTGGGCGGTGTGAAGCGCAGCATCGACTACTCCGAGTACGGCGGCGCGTTGCTCCTCGGCGTGAACGGGATCGTCATCATCGGCCACGGTCGCTCCGACGAGAGCGCCGTCGCGAACGCGTTGGCCCTCGGCGCACGCGCTCTCGACGCCGATGTGAACACGCGCATCGTCGCCGGACTCGAAGCCGCGAAGAGCGCGTCGCCCGCCGGATAGCTAGACTCAGCGGCTGTGAAGAAATCGAGCCTACGTGCTCTCTGGAGCTTGTTGCGCCACTTCGGGAACCGAGTTCCCATCCATGCTTCACAGGCTCTGGATCGCTCGTGCGTGCCGCGCGCACGACCGCGCGATTCGTACTCCCCCGAAAAGGTTCCCGCATGACCAGCCGCGTTCGCGCCGGGATCGCCGGCACAGGTTCCTACGTTCCGGAACGGGTCGTCCCGAACTCCTGGTTCGCGGAGCGGCTCGACACCTCGAACGAATGGATCGTCCAGCGCACGGGCATCGAGCGTCGGCGCTACGCGGCCGACGACCAAGCGACGAGCGATCTGTGCATCGCCGCCGCGCGGCGTGCGCTCGAATCCGCGAACCTGCGCGGCGAGGACATCGACCTCGTCGTCGTCGGCACGGTCTCGCCCGATCACCATCTGCCCGCGTGCGCGGTCCTGGTCCAAAAAGCGATCGGCGCGAAAGGTGCGGCGTTCGACGTGGTCGCAGCCTGCACCGGATTCCTGGCTGCGCTCGCCACGGCCGAAGCGTTCGTGGCCTCGGGCCGTGCCAAGCGCGTGCTCGCGATCGGCGCGGAGACGCTGTCGCGCCACATCGACCTGACCGATCGGACGAGCTGCATCCTCTTCGGCGACGGCGCCGGGGCCGTGATCGTCACGGCGCATGACGAGTGTCGTCAGGGCGAGGTCCTGCGCTGCTCGCTCGGGGCCGACGGCGACGGCTACCAGTTCATCCACATGGTCGCCGGCGGTTCGCGTCGTCCTCCGTCTCACGAGTCCATCGACGCCAAGGAGCACGCGATCCGTGTCCAAGGACGCGAGGTCTACCGCTTCGCCGTCCAGCGGATGGTGGACTGCATCCAGGAGATGATGGAGGGCTACAGCTACGACGATCTGTGCGTCCTCGTCCCGCACCAAGTGAACCGTCGCATCATCGATGCCTCGCTCGAGCGTCTGGGTTGGACCGACGAGAAGGTCATGGTGAACATCCAGGAGTACGGCAACACGTCGGCCGCGTCCGTGCCGATCGCGCTCGACGAAGCCGTCCGCGCTGGCCGTGCGAAGAAGGGCCAGCTCGTTGTGCTCGTCGCATTCGGTGCCGGGCTGACTTGGGGCGGGTCGTTGCTGCGCTGGTGAGAGCGCAGCGACGAGGCACAGCGCAGCGACGAGACACAGCGCAGCGAAGAGACACAGCGCAGCGAGGAGGCACAGCGCAGCGAAGAGACACAGCGCAGCGAGGGCGCACAGCGCGGCGACCGCACCCAGAATGACGACACCCAGCAGGACGACTTCCGGAATGACACATCCCGCACTCTTGTTTCCTGGCCAAGGCGCGCAGTCCGAGGGCATGGGGCGCGATTTCGCTGCCGCATTCCCTGCCGCGCGCGCGGTTTTCGAGCGGGCGGACCGCGTGCTCGGCATCTCGCTGACGGAGCTGTGCTGGTCTCGCGGCGACGCGGTGAATCGCACGGACGTCGCGCAACCGGGGATCCTCACGACGAGCGTCGCGATCGTCAGCGTGCTGCAGGAACGCGGGCTCGACCTGACGCGCGTGCCCCTCGTCGCCGGGTTGTCGCTCGGCGAATACACGGCGTTGTGGGCCGCGGGCTCGTTGGACTTCGACGACGCGGTGCGCCTCGTGCGTCTGCGCGGCGAAGCGATGCAGTCCGCGAGCGAAGCGATCCCGAGTTCGATGACGAGCTTGATGGGGGCCACCGAAGACCAAGCTCGCGCTGTCGCGGCCGCGGGGGCGCCATTCGGCATCTGTCAGCTCGCGAACTTGAACGCGCCGGGGCAGATCATCCTGTCGGGCGAGATCGCGGCGCTCGATGCCGCTGAAGCTGCCGCGAAGGACCACGGTGTGCGGCGCACCCGTCGGCTCGTCGTCGCCGGCGGATTTCACTCCGAATGCATGCGCCCCGCCGCCGAACGTCTGCGCGCCGCGCTCGCGACGACCACGATCCGCGCACCGCGGGTGCCGTTCGTCTCGAACGTGACCGGCGGTCCGACGACGGATCCCGAGCGGATTCGCGCTCAACTCGCCGAGCAGGTTTGCGCGCCGGTTCTGTGGGAGAAGAGCATGCGCTACGCGCTCGCGCAGGGCCTGCGCGACTTCCTCGAGCCCGGCCCGGGCACCGTGCTGGCCGGAATCCTCGGGAAGATCGACGCCGAAGCGCGGGTGCGCTCCGCGGCAAAACCGGACGATCTGGCCGCGTCGCTGACCGCCTGGTTCAGCCTTCGGAGCTCGGGATCGGGGTGAATCGTTCCGCCGCCCGCACCTGCGCGCCCCAGCAGCGTTGAAGGGGGGTGGGGGTGCTGCTACCCTCCGCCGGCTTCTGCCGCGTTGCCCCACGGACCGCCATCTTGCCTCCCCCGACGACCGAGACGCGCTTCTTGGAAGGCCGCGTGGCCCTTGTGACCGGCGCATCGCGCGGCATCGGGGCTGCGATCGCCGTCCAACTGGCCCGCCGTGGAGCGCGCGTGGCCTGCGTCGCCACGAGCGCCGAGCGCTGTGCCGAGACGGTCGCCCGCTGCAATGAGTTCGCGGACGGCGCCCAGGGGTACGGCTGCGACGTGGCCTCGACCTCGGCCGCTGCGGCCGTCGTGGACCAAGTCGTGAAGGAAATGGGTGGCCTGTACGTGCTCGTCAACAACGCGGGCATCACGCGCGATCAGCTCCTCCTGCGCATGAGCGAGGAAGATTTCGACCGCGTCGTCGACGTGAACCTGAAGGGCACGTGGAACTTCCTGAAGGCGGCCGCGCGCCCGCTGATGAAGTCGAGTGGCCGCATCGTGAACGTCGGCTCGATCGTCGGCCTGACGGGCAACGCCGGCCAGGCCAACTACGCGGCCGCGAAGGCCGGCATCGTCGGGCTGACCCAGTCGCTCGCCAAGGAACTTGCCGGCCGCAACGTGTGCGTGAACACTGTGGCGCCGGGCTACATCGCGACCGACATGACCAGCGCGCTGGACGAGAAATCGGCCGAGACGCTGAAGCAGAAGATCCCGCTCGGCCGCATCGGCGCAGCGGAAGACATCGCGCTGGCCATCGATTTTCTCGTCGGCCCCGGTGGCGCCTACGTGACCGGCCAAACGATCGTCGTCGACGGCGGACTCAGCCTCGGCGGATAACGAACCTAGCGCCCGCTCTAAGGCGGACGCGAGACCCCAGCAACGAGGAACCAGGAGGATGGTGGTGGCGAACCCCGTGGAAATCCAAGAACGCGTGATCAAGATCGTGTGCGACCAGATGGGGACGACCCCCGACAAGGTTTCGCGCGAGACTTCGTTCATCAATGACCTAGGCGCTGACTCGCTCGACACCGTCGAGCTCGTCATGGAATTCGAGGACGAGTTCGAGATTTCGATCCCGGACGAGGATGCCGAGAAGATCCAGACCGTCGGCAGTGCCATCGAGTACATCGCCTCGAAGAGCTGAAAGTCCATGCGTCGAGTCGCCATTACCGGCCTCGGGACGATCAACGCCCTGGGGAACGACGTCGAAACTTCGTGGGCGCGCATGCTCCGCGGAGAGAACGGCGTCGGACCGATCCGGCGCTTCGACACGAAGGACCATTCGGTCCACTTCGCCGCGTCGGTCGACCTCGACCTGACGCAGCACTATTCGCCGCCCGATCTGCGCAAATACGACCTCTTCACGGCCTGGGCTCTGCTCGCGGCCGGTGAAGCGCTGCGCGATGCTGGGATCGAATCGGACAAGGCCGAGTCGAGCGAGCGCGAACGCTTTGGGGCCATCATCGGGACCGGCATCGGCGGGATCACCGGCATCGAGGCGCAGTACCTCGAGATGATGGAGCGTGGCGCGCGGCGCGTCAGCCCGCACTTCGTCCCGAAGATCATGGCCAATGCGGTCTCGGGCCAGGTCTCGATCCGATTCGGGTTGCTCGGCACGAGCTTCACGACCTCGAGCGCGTGCGCTTCGGCGGGTCATGCGATGGGCATGGCTTGGCGCGCGATCCAGTGGGGTGATGCCGACGTCGTCGTCACGGGCGGCGCGGAGTCGGCGACGACGCCGCTCTCGCTCGCCGGTTTCGCGAACATGAAGGCGCTCTCGGGCCGGAACGACGATCCGGCTACGGCTTCGCGCCCGTTCGACAAGGACCGGGACGGCTTCGTGATGGGGGAAGGCGCGGGGATCCTCGTCTTCGAGGAGTTCGAGCGCGCGCAGAAGCGCGGTGCGCGGATCTACGCCGAGGTGAAGGGCTACGGATCAACCGACGACGCGCACCACATCACGGCTCCCGAAGAATCCGGTCGCGGACCCGCGCGGGCGTTCGCCGAGGCCCTGCGCCACGCGAAGATCAACCCGGATCAGGTCGACTACGTGAACGCGCACGGGACCAGCACGCCCTACAACGACTTGATCGAGACGCGCGCGATCAAGCTGGCGTTCGGCGCACACGCGAAGAAACTCGCGATCTCCTCCACGAAGTCGATGGTCGGCCACCTCTTGGGCGCCTCCGCCGCAATCGAAGCCGTCGTGACCGCCTTGTCGATCCACCACGGTAAGGTGCATCCGACGCGGAACCTCTCGACGCCCGACCCGGAGTGCGACCTCGACTACATCCCCGGCGCCGCGCGCGATCTACCGATCCGCAACGCGCTCTCGAACTCCCTCGGTTTCGGGGGACACAACGTGTCGATCTGCTTCGGTCGTCCGGACTGAAACGGCGGCCGTGAATCACGGGGCTTTGGGCTCCGCGTAGAATTCAAACGAACCCTCTCCTCTGGCCTCCTGAGGCGGCCGCCGCGTGCGGCCCGAAGGTGATCTCTCGTGCAACGGAAGTTCCAAGACCTGCTCCACAAGTACAAGCTCGAACTCTTCCACGCGCAGCACGACAAGAAGAGCGCCGAGGAGATCTCCAGCGAAGTCCTGCACTTCACCGAGGAAGCGCTCAAGGCGAAGCTCTCGTACCACTTCACCAAGCTGCCGGATGCGTCGCGCACCGAGATCATCAACATGATCAACAGCTACGTGCGCGAGGCCGTCCTGCCGCCCGTCGTCGAGCGCATCACGAAGCGCCAGATCCTGCTCGAGAAGCGCGTGATCGCCATGGAGCACCTCCTCGAGAAGATTCTCGAGACGCTCGGGAACGAACCGGCCGGCGCGAATCGCTGAAGGCCGGACGCCGATGCCGAGTGCGATCCCGGGCGACGCCCTGCGGCGGCGTTTCGCGGACGCTGGCCAAGGGCACGTGTTCGCGTTCGAGCGCGATCTCGACGAGGCCGGGCGTGCACGTCTGCACGCGCGCCTCGCGGAGATCGACCTCGACCTCGTCGCGCAGTTCCAGCAGCTGATCCGCAGCGTTCCGAGCGCGGTGACGACCGCGACGACGTTCGAACCGCCCGACGTCGTTCCGCGTAGACGCGGAGATGTCGAGACCACGGTCGAGCGTCGTGCGCGTCAGCGCGGAGCCGACATCCTCCGCGCCGGCTCCGTGGGCTGGCTCGTCGTTGCGGGCGGTCAAGCATCGCGTCTCGGGTACGACGCACCGAAGGGCTGCTTCCCGGTGACGCCGCTGGGCGCGACTTCGCTCTACGAGTTGTTCGCCCGGAAGATCCACGCCGCACGCACCCGACATGGCGTCGGCGCGCCGTGGTACGTGATGACTTCTGACGCGACCGACGGCCCAACGCGCGCGACGTTCGAGAAATCTGGCCACTTCGGACTCGATCCCGGCGACGTGTTCTTCTTCCGCCAGTCGATGGTGCCTGCGCTCGACGTCGCGGGACGAATCCTGATGGCCGAGAAGGACGCGCCCTTCCTCTCCCCGAACGGGCACGGGGGCGTTCTCGCCGCGCTCGCGTCGACGGGCGGGCTCGAGCACGCGCGCGAACGAGGCGTCACGACCTTCTCGTACTTCCAGATCGACAACCCACTCGCTCGACCGGCGGACGCCGTGTTCCTCGGACACCACGCGCTCTCGGGAGCGCGGATGTCGAGCAAGGTGGTGAAGAAGCGCTCCGCCGACGAAAAGGTCGGGGTCCTCGGTCGAGTGGACGGCCGACTCTCCTGCATCGAGTACTCGGACCTACCGGGACATCTGCGCGATGCGCGCGACGAGCGCGGGCAACTCGTTTTCTCGGCCGGAAACATCGCCGTGCACGCGATCGAGCGCACGTTCGTCGAGGACCTCACACGCGGCGGTTTGCGACTACCTTGGCATCGCGCCAAGAAGCGCATCGCCTGCCTGGGCCCTGACGGCGCGCGAATCGAAGTCGACGGTTCGAAGTTCGAGGCCTTCGTGTTCGACGCGTTGGGCGAAGCCGGCGCGAGCG